>SDWL01000202.1 GCA_004195315.1 Lutibacter sp. | reverse complement strand
AGATGTGTATAAGAGACAGATTTTAATTCCTGAATGAATTTAACATCCCATTTACCTCTCCAAGGAGCTAAAGCACCATAACGCTCAGCATAATTCCCTCTTCTTCCACTTAAATAATCATCTTGTTGAATAAATTGTTCAAAAGCAGCAGCTTGTCCAGCACCTGAAAATTGCATTGAACTAATTTCAGAAGCAGTTGGTACATAAATTAGATCGTTTGATCCAGAGCCATCACCATTAATATCACCAGCATACGTATAATTAAATCTTCCACCTTGTGCGTATTCAAAAAATGTAGAAATGGTAGTTTCCCATTTGTCGTTTGCTGCATATGCCCAAGTTTTAGAAGCTACTCCAATAATTCTATGAGAATCACCATACTTAGAATATGATAATGTTGCATCGTTTACATTTCCTAAAGCAGGGTTAAACGCAAATGCGTCTCCTGTAATTTCAGCTTCAATAGAGTTAACATCTTTAGAGTTCAAATAATTATAAGCTCCCATTAAATACAAACCATTTTCAAAAGATTTTTGAGCTTTAAAAGAAGCATTAAATGTTCTTCCTTTATCTGAATTTGTTAAAACATAAGCATTAGCATTACCTAAAAATGAAGTAGCATGATCAGCTGCACTATAAATAGGTCTATCATCAATACCTTGAAGACTTCCTGTTGGTAATCCTAACCCCCAGTTTTGAACATGTGTTCCATTTATATCTTTAGTATATGACAAATCAGTAGTAAGAACCGTTCCGTCATTCAATCTATAATCCAACCCTAAACTGTTTCTCCAAACTTGAGGAAATTTAAAATCTGGATCAACAACTTGATAAAAGAAAACATCAGAACCTCCTACTTGGTTTCCAACCCATACAAAAGGGAAGCGCCCTGTAAATAAACCAGATCCTCCTCTAACTTGTATTGTTTTATCTCCTTTTGCATCCCAATTAAATCCTATTCTAGGAGAAATTAAGAAATCATTATTTGGCATTTCAGCTGAATCAAAAATTGTTGGTTCACCTGTTGAAGGATTAATATATTCAATACCAGGCACAAACCATTCTGAATTCTCTGTGTCAATAAAATTTTGTGCCTTTTCAGATGTATCAAAGTATAAAGGTTTGTCAAATCTAACTCCATAAGAAAGTTTAAAATTATCATTTACATTCCATTCGTCTTGTGCATAAAATGCAAGTTGACCTACATTGGTTTCTGCTAAATTCCATCCTCCATCAACACCATCAGCTAACATATTTTTTGAATCAAATGTAGCTTGTGCATCTAAAAAAGCTTGTTGGTAATTGTTTGCATTAAAATCATTGATATCAACACTGCCAAAAACATCAAATCCGTACCCTTTTAAGTTAAAAGAATTATCGAATTCAAATTTCTCAAATGAAAAACCTAGAGTATAGTTATGATTTCCTTTACTTATATTTAAGTTATTTGTTAACTGAAATACTTTTTGATCTAATTTATTATTAATTGAAAAAGGTTCATGACCAGCTATAATATATGGTGAACCATTTTTTGTAATGTTTATAACTGGAGCCGGGGCTGAAAAAGGTTTTCTAAAATCATCAAAATGAGTATAACCCACTTGTAATTTATTAGTAACATTATCTGCCAATGTAGAGTTTAATTCAACTAATACTGATTTTAAATTATTATTGATTTGGTAACCTGAATTTGCAAACTGAAGAGTATTAAAATCTGGACCTCTTCTATTTATAGCAGTTGGATGCGCAGGTAAATCTCTTGAAGCATCTAAGAAATTATAAACAAAAGACATTCTGTTATTTTCATTGATATTCCAATCTAATTTTATAATTCCTTTAGTACTATTAGAAGCATGTGTAAACCCTTGATAAGCACCCGTATCATAACCTATTCCTGCCAAAGCATCTTGTACCATAATTAAATCTGATTCTAAGACTCTTGACTCATTAATGCCTGTATTACTATCTCCATTATTTGGCAACCAAGACTGACCTAAATCAGATCTTTTATCTTGTTCATAATTTACAAAAATAAATAATTTATCTTTTATGATAGGAGCTCCAATACTGAAACCAGTTTGAGTTTGTTCTAATTTTGGAACAACAATATTTTGACCTTTAATTTTATCTCCTGTTAAATCTTGATTTCTAAAAAATCCATAAACAGTTCCTGATACTTTATTAGTACCACTTTTTGTTACAGCGTTCACTGAAGCACCAGTAAAACCAGAAAGGGTTACGTCATAAGGTGCCGTTGAAACAGAAATTTGTTCTATTGCATCTAAAGATACTGGCTGAGATCCTGTTTGACCACCAGGAGTAGCTGCATCTAATCCAAATGGATTGTTAAATATAGAACCATCTAACGTGAAATTATTAAATTGATCATTTCTACCACCAAAAGAACCTCCAGAAGCAGATGGGTCTAAACGTGTAAAATCTGAAGCAGATCTTGAAATTGTAGGTAATTTAGTAAGTTCTCTTTTCCCAACGCTTGTTTCTGCACCAGTTCTACTATTATTAAAGGTAGCACTTCTTCCTCCTGATATAACAACTTCATCAAGTTGCTCACTTTCAGAAACCATTTGAACGTCAATATCTTGTGCTGTACCTAGATTTAAATATACATCTGTATATTCAATTGTTCTATACCCAATATAGCTAATTGTAATTGTGTAAGGACCACCAACACGCAAGTTTGGCAATGAATACCTCCCGCCATCTAAAGTCATAGTTCCAGCAACTGTACCAGTGGGCACGTGCTTAGCTATAACATTTGCGCCAAATAGCCCTACTGAGGTATCGTCGCTTACAACTCCCTGAATTTTAGAGGAAGTAATTTGTGAAAAACCAGTAACAACAAATATTACTGTGAAAAATAGTGAAAAAAATAATTGTTTCTTCATGTTTTTAGTATTAAAATTAGTTTGATTATATTTGAGTAAAAATAATAAAAAAGCTCACTTAAAAAGTGAGCTCTTATTTTCTTTATTAACTAAAAATTGTTAATTACTTTTGTGCAGCAATAATTTCAATTGGTAATTCTATAATTACTGCTCTATGCAATCTAATTGTAGCGTTATATTTACCAAGTCTCTTAATGTTTCCACCTTCAACTTTAATGAATTTTTTATCAACTTCTTGTCCAGCAGCAGCTAAAGCTTCTGCAACATCTCCATTGTTAACTGAACCAAATAATTTAGAACCATCACCTGTTTTAGCAATAATTTTAACATCTAATTCTTTAATTGCATCAGCAATTTTAGTAGCATCTTTTATTAGTTTTTCTTCTTTAAAAGCTCTTTGTTTTAAAGTTTCTGCTAATATTTTTCTCGCTGAAGTTGTTGCTAATACTGCAAATCCTAGAGGAATTAAATGATTACGTCCATAACCGTTTTTTACAGCTACAATATCATCTTTAAAACCTAAGTTTTCAACGTCTTGTTTTAATATAATTTCCATAATTCAGTCCTCTTTTATTTTAACATATCTGCTACATAAGGCATTAAAGCCAAATGACGTGCTCTTTTAATAGCTACAGATACTTTACGTTGATATTTTAATGAAGTTCCTGTTAAACGACGAGGTAAAATTTTACCTTGTTCATTCACTAAGTATAATAAGAACTTAGCATCCTTATAATCAATATACTTAATATCATTCTTTTTAAAACGACAGTATTTCACAACTTGTTTTGTGTCAATGTCCAATGGAGTTAGGTAACGAACCTCACCTTGTTTTCCTCCTTTTGCTTGTTGTTCTATAGACATAGCTTATTTTTTAGATGCGTTATTTCTTAGTCTTCTCTTTTCAGCCCAAGCAATAGCATGTTTATCTAACCTTACAGTTAAATAACGCATAACGCTATCGTCTCTTCTAAACTCAAGTTCAAATGGAGTTATCGCCTCTCCACTTACTTTGTACTCTAATAAGTGGTAAAATCCACTTTTTTTGTTTTGAATTGCATAGGCTAATTTTTTTAGCCCCCAATCTTCTTTTGATATCATTTCGGCACCTTTAGAAACAAGATAGTCGTCAAACTTCTGTACTGTTTCCTTTATCTGAGTTTCAGATAAAACGGGATTCAAAATGAAAACAGTTTCGTAATGATTCATAATTAATAATTTAAGTTTTTACTTTTAAGGGTGCAAATATAGTGCTATTTACTTAATTGGCAAGTTATTTTAGATGAATTTTATATGATATATTTAGTCTCTAAAATACTATGTTAACGGTTTAGTTTTAAGATTTGTTCGACTTAAAAATCTGAGACTTTTCAGTTGTTGCAAATCGTTTATTGAATGTTTGTCTGTTTATATTTAGTTTAAATTTAAGCATAAATTTTATGAGTTGTTGAACTAAACCTAAAGGTAGTTTTTTCGAGATAAAAATGAAATCACTACCTTAAAGGTTCATCTTAACAGTATGAAAT
>SDWL01000201.1 GCA_004195315.1 Lutibacter sp. | reverse complement strand
AGATGTGTATAAGAGACAGTGACTATTACGATGATTCATAAATTTAAAAGTCCTAAAAAGTAACGAAAAAGCGTTTTTTATTTGCGGATGATGTACGCTTTCCTTTTCTGTTTCTAAAATAATAACATCAATATCACAAGCACCATTTTCAATAGCGCATTTAATGGGAATAAAACTCCCAAAGCCACCATCAGCATACTGGCAGTTGTTTTTATTATAAATACTCATAAATGGAATAAAATTACATGAAGCCCAAGCCCAATTGCAAAAATCTTCGTAATTGCATTTATTTGAATGAATGTACTCTATAGTATCTTTTGTTAAATTTGAAACTGTTAAGATAATTTTCTTTTGAAGTTGGTTAAATTCATCTTGGGTAATGCTTTTTTTAATCAGTTTAAGCAGGTTTAAGCTTTCACCAAAAGTTGGACAACCTTTAATAAATGTTCTCAACGTATTAAAATGATTAATTTTTGTTATAAAACCATCAGCTGTTTTTGTGATTTTAAAAGGGGAAATATTGAAGATGTCATCTTGAGTAACCGTAGTGTATATTTCTTTTATTTTATCAATTTTACCTAAAGCTAAATGTGGCAATAACAAACTTCCCGTAGAGCAACCTACAAACATATCATAACTATGGCAGCAATCATTTATAAGATATTCGGCAATACCACCAGCAAAAGCTCCTTTACTACCACCACCAGAAATAATCAAAGCCTTCATTTTATTCTATTTTAAGTTTATATTAATTTAGACGAATGAAAATATAAATCTTTGGTCATTGATGAGTACAAGTATTCCTTATCATTCATAAATACATTTAAAGTAGTTTGAAACCTGCCAATTTAATTTTGAAACATTCTTTTTGACAGGTATGGTACTCTGTTCCAACTTTTAGTTGCTATAAATCAACGTATTATAAAATGCAGGTATTGAAAACCAAAATCCTATAAATGAAGGAGCAGATTTCAAAACATCTCCTGCTCTAGGTCCAGAAACAGCTTCTCCAAATACATTCCATTCTGTGCCCTCATTGTCTTTTAGTATTATCTCCGAACCGGTATAAACATATTCAAACTGCAATTCTGCCATATTGTTTGGCAACTCAAAAGGAACCATAAAATTTTGATTGCCCACTAGCACATAATTTATCCCTTTAAATGAATCTTTAATAATATTATCCGCTGCAAAACTTTCAAATCTGTAAGCTTTTGCATCACTACCGTCAACAATAGCAAGTACCCGTTCTTTTGATGGCAGCCTAGAGTCTTTTGAAACTGGAAATAAAAAGCGATCATTATTTGTGTTATAATCTCCATAAGGTGATTTTCCATAGGTTCTTGAAAAACCAGTATTTGTACTCAATACCTTGGAATTTGGATATAATGCCTTCCATGTTTTCCAATCGGTCTCAAACAACTTGATTAAATCGGCCTTTTGGCCCAACAACGGTCCATTAACAGATTCATTTAAAATCTGAGACCAATTGCTATCTGTTTCCCTATCATAGGGAATTAAATTTGTGTTATACAATAGTCCAGAAACACCAAATGTTGTTTCTTTCCCGTTCAAAATCCGATTCCAACCAATTCCTGTTCCTGTGAGAGGACAATAAGTAACCGCTAACGAAACAGCTCCTATATTATCATTAACTATCTCATGCCAATCTAAAATAGCATGAGGGTATGCCCTAATATCATCACCTTGTTTAAATCCAATGACTAAATCGTCATCCAATAAGTAAGTTGTATTCTGTATATTGTCAAATTTTGGATTTTCTAAAGCTGGTATCCCGTCCTTTCCAGGACCACCATCCAAAACTTCAGATTTGGGAATACTCCAATCTACAGTACCTACAGGCGGATTGATTACTGGATCTTGACTTAGATCAGAATCTAGAGTGCTTGAAGAACTACATGTGATCAATAATCCAGCACAGACGAATGTGATAATTTGTTTTTTCATTGTATTATATTTAAAAGGTTCGTTTTTTTTGTTTTGAACTTTAACATAAGTCCAAAAGTTAATCTAACTGTTGGGGTGAGCTGTGTGCCAATTACATTGTTGTATACAGGTAATTCAACTCTTGTAACAATATTCATTCGAGGAGATAATTGTACAACTAGTTCAGGACGTACAAAAACCCATTCCCCACCTGTATTTGGAATACCTATATCATCTATTTTATCTTCAAATGCTTTCCGGTACTTAAAAATTAACCCAGGATTGAATAGGGTGTTAAGCAAAAGAAACTGATCAGTGTAGCCCAAATTTGTTTGTATTACATTTCCAAATTCATACGTTGCTGCATTGTTTAAATATGAATTGTTCACGCCAGTTAACCTATAAGTAACTGTAGCTGATAATGTTGCCGAAGGCCGAAAGCTCATTCCTTTAGAGGCAGATAACCATCCTAGCCCATCCCAAGCACCACTACCAGGTTGTAGATCTGCAGGAAGCTGAATACCTTGATCATTAAGTAAATCAGATTTGCCGAAAGGAATTTTTGTTCCAACTCCTATATTTAAAACAGATCTCTCCCCCAATACATCGGGCACAGCATATTTAATCAAAAAAACAGCATCTCCAATTCCTGAGGTTTCTGTAAAATTTTCATTTCCGAATTGGGATATAGTTCTAGTTTGGTTTACCCAAGTAAAAAGTGTCTCCACAGACAATCTATCAGTAAAGGAATATCCAAGGCTAATCAAAATAGAATTTGTTATCCGTTGTCTGGAATTATCGTCTAATTTTTCAGTTCCTGCATTTAAAGTATTCAAATTATTGTAGTCATAATTCAAACCCATTACAAATACTTTTTTTCCTTCATTGGGTAATCCTAAATTATTTGATAGTGGCACACCTCCTGAGCAACATGTTTGAGAATACGCGCTAAGTGAAGATAAAAAAATAAGAAAAAAGAGAGCCTTCATTGAGATTGCTATTAGATTGTCTGATCATTTCATTTTAAGAATAGACGCTGTATATAGAAAACCTGACAGCTAAATATTATTTTAACATTTGAGGGAACAATTCCAATGTACGTTATTTTTATAATGTGCCAAATAATTGGACAAATAGAACGGATTATGAGTAGCCTATTAGTTGGGTTTTTTTATTGAATTAAGGCTATTCTGAAATTTACTTTTTAGTCTTTTATAAATTTATAAATACCTATCAGCCCAAGTTGCAATAGCGTTTCCAACATATTGAGAATCTTTTCTATCACTCAATAAATGATCAGCACCATTTAATGATATGAAACTTTTTGGGTGTCGGGCTGCAGAATATATTTTAGCAGCATTTTCAATTTCAACAGTGGTGCCTTGAGGTGAGTGTAAAACTAGCAATGAGTTCCTATACTTATTTAACTTTTGTTTGATGTTTTTGGACTGAATGTCTTCAATAAATTGTTTTTGGATCGTGAAATCTCTACCACCTATTGAAACTATTGCTTTGCCAAATTTATTTATTTATTCAATATTACTATGTAATAAATGCGTTAAGTGTTCTGGATTTGATGGTGCTCCAATAGTAGCAATGGCTTTTACAGAAGGAATTTTATCTGAAGCAAAAAGTACAGCTGCACCACCTAATGAATGTCCGATTAAAAGTGAGGACACTGTATAAATCTTCAATATTTGAAGAAAAATTGGTATGCTCAAAATTACCTTCACTTTCTCCTAAGCCAGTAAAATCAAAACGTAAAACAGCTATATCTTTTTCAGTTAAGGTTTTACCAATGGTGCGCACAGCGGTTAGGTTTTTATTGCACGTAAAGCAATGTGCAAAAAATGCGTATGCTTTTTGTTTGTTTTCAGGTAATTCTAAACGTGCTGCCAACAACATGCCTTTGTTATTTTTAAAAGCTATTTTATGAGAAATCATATTTTAATTATTTTTTTAAAGACGTAAAAGATTGTAATTGGTTTAGTTTTTTATTCCACATCTTGGTTACCATTTTTATGATGTTTGATCTCATAAAAGTTCCAATTGTAGTTAATTTTAAAAATATAGTTACTTCTACGTTGGTTTTATTTTCGTCAATTTTATGTAGTTTTATGATATATGAAAAGTTTTTAGTAAACATCATGTCTTTAGTGCTTTCACCATATATTAAATCGTTTGAAGTTTCGTGAGCAATGGTTTCAAAATTTAAATTTCCAATATTGAGAACACAATTGTGATGTGTTCCAATTCTATTCACTTTATTATCATCAAATTCAATTTTTTTCACTTCTTTATCCCAGAGGTGACGGTACTTTAATTCACTTATGTATGTATAAATATTTTGAGCATTTTCATTAAATATTTTTTCTATAGTAATTGATGGATTGCTTATTATAACATTTTCAGCGTTCACAGTTTCACTAGTTGCTGTCTCTTATACACATCT
>SDWL01000200.1 GCA_004195315.1 Lutibacter sp. | reverse complement strand
GCTCATTATAACACAACTTTTATGAAAACTTTAACCTATAACAAATCATAGCAAAAGCTAAGATTTTTAAATAAAATTTCGCAATTTTGTAGTATAATTTTTCAAAAATAAAAAATATGCCAACAATATCTATTAAAGGTAAAAATATGCCTGAATCACCAATTAGAAAATTGGTTCCTTATGCTGAAGATGCTAAAAAAAGAGGAATTGAAGTTTTTCATTTAAATATTGGTCAGCCAGACATAAAAACACCTGATGTTGCTCTTCAAGCTATAAAAAATAACACTATTGAAGTATTAGCGTATAGCCGTTCTGAAGGGTCAGAAGAATACCGTCAGAAACTTGCAAATTATTATGGCAAACATGCTATAAGTGTAACTTCCCAAGATATAATTATTACAACTGGAGGTTCTGAAGCTTTATTATTTGCTATGGGAAGTGTTTGTGATTATGGTGATGAAATTATTATTCCTGAGCCATTTTACGCAAATTATAATGGATTTTCAACTGCTTCTGGTGTAAACATTGTTCCTGTTATTTCTAAAATTGAAGATAATTTTGCCTTACCTCCTATTGAGGAATTTGAAAAATTAATTTCATCAAAAACAAAAGCAATCTTAATTTGTAACCCTGGAAATCCAACTGGATATTTATATTCAAAAGAAGAAATTCAAAAACTTGCAACTATTGTAAAAAAACACAATTTGTTTTTAATTGCCGATGAAGTGTATAGAGAATTTGTATATGACAACGTGCAACATCAATCTGTTTTAAGCGACTTTGGCTTAGAAAATCATGCAATCATAATTGATTCTGTTTCAAAACGTTACAGTATGTGTGGCGCTCGTATAGGTTGTTTAGTTTCAAAAAACAAAGAAGTAATAAGTACTGCTTTAAAATTTGCTCAAGCACGTTTAAGTCCGCCAACTTTTGCTCAAATTGCAAGTGAAGCTGCTTTAGAAACTCCACAATCCTATTTTGATGAAGTTACTGTTGAATATAAAGCAAGAAGAGATGTTTTAATCTCAGAATTAAGTAACATTGAGGGCGTAAAAGTTGGGTATCCAAAAGGTGCTTTTTACTGTGTAGTTGAACTTCCTGTGGATAATGCTGATAAATTTGCACAATGGTTGTTAGAAGATTTTAATCTAAACAATCAAACCATAATGGTTGCTCCTGCCGCAGGTTTTTATTCAACAGAAGGATTTGGAACAAAACAAATAAGAATTGCATACGTTTTAAAAAAAGAGGATTTAATTACATCGGTTAATATCTTAAAAGTTGCACTAACAACCTATAACAAAAGGTAGTTGAATATACAAAAAAACATATCTTTAAAACAATACAATACGTTTGGTATATCAGCAAATGCCAAACGTTTTGTTTCAATAAATTCATTAAAAGAATTAAAAAAAGTTATCACTTTTGAAAAAAATATTTTTCTATTAGGAGGTGGAAGCAATATGCTTTTAACTGCTGATATTGAAAAATTAGTACTTCACTTAAATTTAAAGGGTATTATTGTAAACGATACTGAAAATGATGTTGTTTTTGTCACAGCAGAAGCTGGTGAGAATTGGCACGAATTTGTTGTTTGGTGTATTTCTCAAAACTATGGAGGTTTAGAAAACTTATCACTAATACCTGGTAATGTTGGTACATCACCCATTCAAAATATTGGTGCATACGGAGTTGAAATAAAAGATACATTTCATCAATTAGAGGCTTTAGAAATTAGTACAGGAAAAATCAAAATATTTAAAATTGAAGATTGTAATTTTGGGTATCGAAATTCTGTTTTTAAAAAGGAACTAAAAGATAAATACATTATTATAAATGTTACTTTTAAACTTACTAAAAAAAACCATAAAACTAATATTTCATATGGAGCAATCAGTTCATTATTAGAAAATAAAGAAAACCCTACAATTAAAGATATTTCTGATGCTGTGATTGATATTAGACAAAGTAAACTTCCTGATCCTGAAGAAGTTGGAAATAGCGGAAGCTTTTTTAAAAATCCTATTATCAACCAAAATTCTTTTAAAACTTTACAAATTACACATCCAGAAATTCCACATTATATAGTTTCTGAAAATGAAGTAAAAATACCTGCTGGTTGGTTAATTGAACAATGTGGCTTTAAAGGCAAACGTTTTGGTGATGCGGGTGTTCATACAAAACAAGCATTAGTTTTGGTAAATTATAACAATGCAACTGGACAAGAAATTTACACTTTAGCCCAAAAAATTCAACAAAAAGTTAAAGACACTTATAATATCTATTTAGATATTGAAGTGAATATATTTTAAAATATCTTTTTTTAGTATATTCCAAAAATCACAACTGAGTTTTCGCGAGCACTGTCATTCCTATTTTCTCTTTTAAAACAGATTGAAATTTCAATGGATAATTTATCATTATTTAATAATTCCTTTTAATGAATTAATTACATAATCTATTTCGTCAAGTGTATTAAATTTACTGAAAGATATCCTTAAAGAAGTTTTCAAAGCATCATCTTCTGATAGTATTTCATTTAATACATGTGATCCCTTATTCGCGCCACTTTGACAAGCGCTTCCACCAGAAACAGCAATACCTTTTATATCTAAATTAAAAATCAACATAGGAAATTCTTTTGGAAATCGTATGTTTAAAATAATATAACTACTTTTTGTTTCACTTTCAGAATAGCCGTTGAATTCTATTCCTCCAAAATTATTTTTCAATTCTGAAATAAAATAACTTTTTATTTTTTGAATATAATTAGATTCTTCTTCTAAATTGGCACAAGCAATTTTCAAAGCTTTTTCCATTCCTAAAATACTATGAATATTTTCAGTTCCTGCTCTTGCTCCTCGCTCCTGCTCACCTCCATGTAAAATTGGATTTATACCAAATCCTTTTTTTATATAAGCAAACCCAACTCCCTTTGGTCCGTGAAATTTATGTGCACTTGACACAAAAAAATCTATAGGAGTTTCTTTAGTATCAATTTTAAAATGTCCTATTCCCTGTACTGCATCTGAATGAAATAAAGCATTATTTGCAATGCATACATCTGAAACCTGTTTTATATCTAATAAGTTCCCAATTTCGTTATTAACATACATTAAACTTACTAATTTCTTTTCATCAGATTGTTTAAGTAATTCGTCTAAATGCTTATAGTTTACGCCTCCTTTTTCATCTAAATCAACCCAATAAACTGTAATCGAAAATTCTTTAATAAGACTATCTATTGTATGTAAAATTGCATGGTGTTCTATTTTGGATGAAATAATTGTAGATACTCCTAAATTTGTAACTGCATTTCTTAAAATTAAATTGTCAGCCTCACTTGCTCCTGCAGTAAATATAATTTCATTTGAAGCTGCATTAAATTGTTTTGCTATATTTTTTCGAGCTGTTTCAACCAAAGATTTTGACTTTCTTCCAATTTGATGAGTTGAAGATGGATTTCCATAAAATTCAGTCATTGTTTTCGTAATTAAATCAATAACTTCAGGTAAAATAGGTGTAGTTGCGGCGTTATCTAAATATATATTTTTCATCAAAAGCAAAAGTAATTAAAATAGTTGGTTTCATTTAACGTTGAATTACTTAAAACTCTTATTTTTGTCTTGAAAATTTATATAAATGAAAAAATTAACTTTACTTTTTTTAACAATTTTATTATCCTCTTGTAATGATGGAGATTTTGATGTACCATCGTTTGAATTTACTTCTGCTGTTGAAAGCTGTGGAGAATATGTTTTATACAGAAAAAACAGCAATAGTACAGAAGTACTAGTTCTAACTTTAAGCCCTGCAAATTTAGGAACTATAGAAGGTGATGAAACCGTGGAAATATCTACAACTTCAAGTGTGGTATACCGAATTTTAGAAGATGGAATTGATTCAGATTATTTCTGCCAGTCTATTCCACCTTCAACACCAAAAGTAGTGAAAGAATTAATAGCTGACGGTGGTACCATAAATATAACAACTGCTGAAGTTATAACAAACGAAGTAATAACGGGTTACACTTATACAATTACAATTTCAGATTTATTGTTTTTTGATGCCGATGAGCGTATTTTATTTGAAAGTTTTGATTTTGGGATACTTACCATTAACCTTTAGTATTCTGATAAATATAAACTTCTGTAGCGCCTAATCCATACTTTTGAAATGAAGCCTCATACGATTTAACCTGATAATTCTTAAACAAAAACTCAAGTTCTGATTTTAAAACACCTTGTCCAACACCGTGGATAAAAACAATTTTTGGAATTCTATTTTTAATTGCAAATTCTAATTTATATTTTGCCTCATTCATTTGTAAATTTAACATATCATAATTATCCATTCCTTTAGATGAAGCTGTTAAGTTATGAATATGTAGGTCTACTTCCATAGGTGGAAATTTATCATTTAAATTGCTGTCTCTTATACACATCT
>SDWL01000199.1 GCA_004195315.1 Lutibacter sp. | reverse complement strand
AGATGTGTATAAGAGACAGCGTAAAAGCATCATCTGCTCACTCACTTTCTTTTGTACAACTTTCCCATCGCAACCTTTCGTAATAGTAGTGCTACTATGCACCTATAATTGAGAAACTATTTCCATTGGAACATCATATTATGATTAATTTATTTGTTATCTTTAATATTATGATTTATGTCATAAAAGTTACATAATTATCTTCTTAAATTTGCTCCAATAAATAAGTGAACTCTAAAACTCCAAAAACCCTCTACACTGAAGACAATTTCCTTTTATCTAGTTGCCATAACTTTATTATGCACCCTTTTATCATCTTGTTCAAAAGAAGATGATAGAACTTATTTTAATGAAAATAGTGAAGTAATAAATACAGATGTATCTTATTCAAGTATTGAAACTGAAATATTAGATTTAGTTAATGAATATAGACAAAGTAAAGGTTTATCAACTTTAAGTTTATTAAATGTTATTTCTGGAGTGGCAGATGGTCATACAGATTATATGGTGCAAAATGGTACGGTAAGTCACGATAATTTTAGTCAACGAGTAGAAACATTGATGAATAATGCTCAAGCAAAATCTGTTGCAGAAAATGTTGCCTATGGCTTTAATTCTGCTCAAGGTGTTATTAATAGCTGGTTAAACAGTGATGAGCATAGAACAATAATTGAAAACCAAAATTATACACATTTTGGAATATCTACTGAATCAAATAGTGAAGGTAGAAATTACTTTACTCAAATATTTATAAAAAAAGATTAAAGCCACACAGCATAATTTGCTCATACAGCAGTATGTGTTGTTAGCCTTTTTTCTATTTATAAAATTTAAGCAATTTCTTTTAAATAAGAATTATAACGTTGGTTACTATATATATTAAATACAACCTCTGAATTATTGGAGTTACTACATTTACTTGGATATTATTTTTTAAGTATAATCTAATTAATGTAAAGCAATGTAGTGAAATTACACACACCTACGAAGGTCATAGCCCAAAACAAAATACTATCTTATAAAATATTTTTATACCATACATTCATACTCTCTATTGATTCACCAATATAAGTATTATTTTTTAGTGTCCCTCCAAATTGAAAATCTTCCCTAGAAAATGTTTTGTTCATTCCAAACGATGTAGCTCTTGCAATTGTATATAGCATTGAAATTTTATGACCCCTCATTATTTTAATCATTTCTTTCAGCAATAAAAGTGAAAGGTTCTTACCTCTAAAATCATTTAATGTCGCAAAATCAGTCATTTCAGCATTATTAGCTGTTATATCCATTTCTGAAGAAGACACTGCAACTAATCTGTTTTCAAAATATACTCCAAAATAAACCACATGGTTTTTCATGGTCTCTGATAAAAAATCGCTTTCAAATATTGGAAAAGGGTAAACCTTAAAAACTTTTCTATATAAATTACTCAATTCTGTAGTGTCACTTTCATTCAGTATTCTGACTTTAAATTCCCCCCATTGATTTTGACTACAAGAACTTGAGGAATTTGAGCCCGTAATTATTGACTTAATTACATCGTTTTCTGTTTCAGAAATTACTCCACGTTTAGAATCATAATACTTAGCCATAAAAAATCCAGCTTCAGAATTATTAAAAAAACATGGCACAGATGCTTCATCACTATATCCATGAGATTCAAAATGGGATTTTGCCCAATTCGGAATTTTTGCAATAGCTTTAGAATATTTATTTAAATTAACCAATTTATCTATTTCTACAATTACTGTATCAATATCTTGATGACTCAATTTCATTAAATAAACTCTGTCATTGTTTGGTCCATGTTGGATAACAGATTTTCCAAATTCAATTATTATATCAAATTTCATTATAAAATATTTGTTGAATTAATAAAAAGTCAATAATAATTACTTGATTTTTTTATGATAAAACGGGAGTGTATGAGCTTAACCCTGAGTTTTTAATGGCATTTTTAATTAGCTCATCATGAATAGTTTTATCCTCCCACAATTTTTGACCTAGAGTTGGTAAACTTTCAATAGGATCGAAGTATAAATATATGTTTTGTTCATTCACACTTGGACTTCTGTAGATGCTAATTCCAGTTACTTCATCATAATATTCACAACTATGCACATCTCTTTTACCTCCACCTCCAGGGGCATCCATAACAAATAATGGAGTGTTAAAACCAGCTGTTATTCCCCTAACATTTTTTTCTAACTCAATAGTTTGTTTAACACTAGTTCTCATATCTTCAGTACCTTCAACCATGTCGTGTTGATAAACATAATATGGTTGAACATTCATATAAGATAATTTCTTGATAAGATGCACCATAGATTCTAATGTGTTATTTACACCTTTAATTAAAACACTCTGATTCCTAACAATTACACCATTCTTAAACAAATGCAACATAGCCTGTCTGGTAATCTCAGTTATCTCATTAGCACTATTGAAATGTGTGTGCAACGCTACTTCTTTCCCTTTTTCTCTTCCTAATTTAACAATATCAATTAAAGCATTACTCCAGTTAGCATCACTAAGTATTTTCATAGGCATAACTGCGGGTCCTTTAGTAGCAATTCTTATTCTACGAATATGAGGGATACTTAGCAGCGTTTCCCCAATTAGTTTTAAACGATTAGGAGCTAACATATAGGCATCTCCTCCTGAAACTACAACATCTTCAATTTCAGGCCGTGAAGCAATATAAGCAAAGGCCTTTTTCCATTTTTCAGGTGCATTGTTAAATTTCATTTTATTAACAAGCTCTGTGTCTCCACCAACGGCATAACTTCTAGTGCAGAATCTACAATAAACAGGACATACGTCTAATGCTAAAAACAAAACTTTATCTGCATATCGATGAACCAAACCATCTACAGGTGAATCACCTTGTTCTCCTAATGAATCTAACATTAGCTTTGGATGATTTTCTTTTGTGATAGATTGAACAGGGATGAATTGAATTCTTAACGGGTCTTCATATGGGTTAGCCCAATCAATTAAACTTAAAAGATAAGGCGAAATGCTTAAATTCATTGGTGCATGTTTAATACCTTGTCTAACATCTTCAATAAAAGACTTATCAACAATTCCTTTTGTAAACTCTTCCAATTTCGCTAAGTTTCTAACCGTGTTCTTATTTTGAAATTTTACATCAAGAAATTCATCTTTTGTAACATTTTTAAATGCAGGTATATCACGCCAAAATTCAGTAGAATTAAATTCCCTGTGACTTAAACTTTTTAAACCAACAAAAGACTTATCATGGTCTGGAATTTCTTGATTTTTTAATTCACTTAAGGGTTTTTGCTCAGTTATAATATTTGGCAAATTCGAAAATAAACTAGCTTTTCTAATTTTTTCAAACTCTTGTTTTGTATATATCATAAATAATAGTTTCTACTGAACATAATAGTTCAATTCAATGCAAATATAACATATTTGTTCTATAGAACCTAATTGAGTGTTTGAAATAGAAAAAACTTATTTAAGATTTCTAATCTATAATTTCCCCAGAAGTTAATAAGGGCGCTGCATCGATAGTTTTAATATTCATTGCCGAAATGATTATGCTTAAAGAATCTTTAATCATATATTTTTGATCTTCAGTCAATGAATTAAGTTTGATAGACAGCCTATTGTGTAAAATGTTTGGCGTTTCATCAAGTAGTTTTTTCCCAGAAGCAATAAGTATAATTGATTTTAACCTCTTATCATTTGAATTGCTAAGTCTAACGACATATCCTCTTTTTTCCAAACGACTAATAATACCTGTGATAGTACTTGAATTTAAACTTAAAAATTCCATTAACTCTTTATGTGTGGATTGAAAGCCTGGTTGATTTTCAAGGTAGCCTAAACATAATAATTGAGGAATACTTAAACCAAAGTCTTTTTGAAGCCCCTTTGACTCTATGTTCAATGAACGAACTATTTTTCTAATACTTACAATAATTTCTATAGAATCCAATCTAGATAATTTATAAAGAGTTAAGCAAATTTAGTGAAACTTTTTTAAATGTAATAATAAAATAAATTTGTAAAAGTACTCTCTTAAATTTTAACCCCAAAAGTTCAAATTAAGTTGATGTAACACCATTTTTCAATTATAACAAAATCTTTAGTAATGGAACTAGTATACAAATGCTTCAAGCAATGTTTTTCAGCAGTTGTACTTTTACCTATAAACTGATTGTAAATATCAAATACATTAAAATCTTATTCCTTTACTTGAAGCAATAAAAAAAACCTTTTAATTTTACTTTTAATAAGGCTTAGCTGTGTGTTTATATTATTGTTTTCATTATTAGGTGGTTCAGCTATTTGTTTCTTGCTAATCCAATGCTTCTGATTTACATATTGTTATGTAGCAAATTGCTTTCTTTCTGTCTCTTATACACATCT
>SDWL01000198.1 GCA_004195315.1 Lutibacter sp. | reverse complement strand
ATCTCTGCCATTATCAACTCCTAAAATGACCGCCATTACTGGATGACCACGACTCTGAACCCTCCCGGTACCCCGGACCATACGTATTACTAGGAAACATAAAAACGGGACAAACTACAGGCGCTATCGCCTCAGTAGAAATCTCTTTCTTTTTGGTCAGCAAGAGTCTGCCATCCTTCCCATTCTCCTTGAACATCAAAACAGATGCTCGATGATAATACTTTCTGCCACCGAGACTGACAGCGTAGACAAACCCTCTCTGTATTCTTGGCTTCTTATTAAAAGCCTGCTTCGTCATCTCAAGAAGGTTCGCTGCCTCGTTGAGCGAAACGAACTCACCAATAGGAACCTCATTCAAGGCCCGGCGCTCTTCTTCCCGGATGTAATCGGTTATCTTGCCGGATTCATCGTATCCGATAGTGATATCCTCACAGCGGCTGCACGTGCTGTACGCTATCCCCGGAACTGAAATTTCCCCAAGCATGTTGCTACCAAAAGGAAGGTTCCCGACATACTCAAGTAATTCCCCATTACACAATGGACACTTCATAATACCCCCTAGCCCCTATCGCTCTAACTCGTGAAAGCTGTTAACGATAAGCATGTCGTCATCGACTCTGATATAGAGATGAATATAAACATCTTCTCCATCACAAATTGCATCAGCTTCAGCTTCAATTGCTCCATCTAAATAATGATCTAACAATAGTACATTGTTTGGTATTTTACGAAGTATATCAACTACGTGTTTTTCTAATTCTTCTTTATTAATGACAATTTTCATTCCTTGCCCTCCTAATACATAAGACGGACGGACTAAAATTGGAAAATCTAAGCTATCTGCAATTGCAGATGCTTCATCAGCTGTTGTAGCAGTTCCGTATTCTGGAAAAGGTATTTTTAAATCAACTAACAATTCTGAAAAACGTTTTCTATCTTCCGCTAAATCTAAGGCTTCAAAACTAGTACCAATGATTTTAACTCCCCACTTCTCTAATTTTTCAGCTAATTTTAATGCTGTTTGCCCACCTAATTGAACAATAACACCTTCTGGTTTTTCATGGTTAATGATATCATAAATATGTTCCCAAAAAACAGGTTCAAAATATAATTTATCCGCTGTATCAAAATCAGTTGAAACTGTTTCTGGGTTACAATTAATCATAATTGTTTCATAACCAGCTTCTTTTGCTGCTAAAACTCCATGAACACAACAATAATCAAATTCTATTCCTTGCCCAATTCTATTTGGTCCAGAACCTAAAACTACTATTTTTTTCTTATCAGTTACAATACTTTCATTATCTGCATAACTACCTTCAGCAGTAATCATTTTATTTTCAAACGTAGAATAGTAATATGGTGTTTGTGCATCAAATTCAGCAGCACAGGTATCAACCAACTTATAAACTCTATTGATATCTAATTCGGTTCTTTTTGCATGTACCTCACTTTCCCAACAACGCAACATATGAGCAATTTGCCTGTCTGCAAATCCTTTTTGTTTTGCTTCCAATAACAATTCATATGTTAATGATTCTAATTTATATGTTGAAATTTCATTCTCTAATGCTAATAATTCTTGATATTGTTTTAAAAACCATATATCAATTTTTGTGATTTCATGAATTCTACTTAACGGAATTCCAATTTGAAGTGCATCATAAATTACAAAAACACGATCCCAACTTGCATACATAAGTTTAGAAATAATAGTGTCGTAGTCTTTTTCACCTTTTCCATCTGCACCTAAACCATTACGTTTTATTTCTAATGATTGAGTTGCTTTATGAAGCGCTTCTTGAAACGAACGCCCAATCCCCATTACTTCACCAACAGATTTCATTTGTAAGCCTAACGTTCTATCACAACCTTCAAACTTATCAAAATTCCAACGCGGTATTTTAACAATTACATAATCTAATGTTGGCTCAAATAAGGCTGAAGTAGTTTTAGTAATTTGGTTGTTTAATTCATCTAAATGATAACCAATAGCTAATTTTGCAGCTATTTTTGCAATAGGGTATCCCGTTGCTTTTGAAGCTAATGCAGATGAACGTGATACACGTGGATTAATTTCTATAGCAATAATATCTTCTTTTTCATCAGGACTTACAGCAAATTGCACATTACAACCACCAGCAAAATCACCAATGGAACGCATCATATGAATTGCCATATCACGCATTCTTTGATAAGTAGCATCGCTTAAAGTCATAGCAGGAGCAACCGTAATTGAATCTCCAGTATGAATTCCCATTGGATCCATATTTTCTATGGCACAAATAATAACTACATTGTCATTTCTATCTCGTAACAGTTCTAACTCAAATTCTTTCCAACCTAATAAAGCTTTATCAATAATTACCTCATGAATTGGAGACGCTTCTAGCCCTCTACTTAATAATTCATCAAAGTCTTCTTTCTTATAAACTATAGAAGCACCAAAACCACCCAAAGTAAATGAAGGGCGAATTACCAAAGGAAATCCATATTCCTGTGCTATTTCTTTTCCTTTTAAAAATGAATTAGCTATTGAAGATGGTGCTTGACCAATACCAATTTCAATCATTAATTTTCTAAACTGCTCGCGATCTTCGGTAATATTAATAGCTGCAATATCAACCCCAATAAGTTCAACATTAAAATCTTTCCAAATGCCTTTATCATCAGCTTCAATACATAAATTTAATGCTGTTTGACCACCCATTGTAGGTAAAACGGCATCAATATCTGGATGTAATTTTAAAATTTCAATGATAGACTTCGTTGTTAAAGGCAACAAATAAACATTATCTGCCAATGACGGGTCTGTCATAATAGTTGCAGGATTTGAATTGATTAGTGTTACTTCAATTCCTTCTTCTTTTAATGATCTAATTGCTTGAGAACCTGCATAATCAAATTCACAAGCTTGACCGATAATAATTGGTCCTGAACCAATTATTAAAATAGATTTTATGTTAGTATTTTTAGGCATTGGAAATTGTAAAATATTAATGTACAAATATCACTAAAATTCGTTTTTCAAATCAAAATAGTTTTCAAAACTTATTAAAAGTATATAAAAAAAGGTGTTACTTAGAAAAGTAACACCTTATATATAAAAATAATGTTTCATTATTTCTTTGGTCTTGGAGCAGAAGATACACTTACGTTCTTTCTACCTTTGGCTCTTCTTCTAGACAACACTTTTCTTCCTGTTGCACTAGCCATACGTTCTCTAAAACCGTGCTTATTTCTTCTTTTTCTCTTTGATGGCTGGTATGTTCTTTTACTCATTACAAATATCTTTAAAAATAGTGTTTCTTATATTGATGCTTTCTTTAAGAATTGCTCTCCTTAAAAGCGTTGGCAAATATACAATTACTTTTGTTTTTGACAAATAGAATTTTAAAAAAAATAAAAAATATTATTTTAAAGGTAAAAAAGAAAAAATACATACATTTATATAAATTGAAAAACATTATAGTATGTATCAAAAACCTATGCTTAAAGAAGGAAGTTTAAAAGATTTAGTTATTGTTGTTACTGGTGGCGGTAGTGGTTTAGGAAAAGCAATGACCTCTTATTTTTTAGAACTTGGAGCTCACGTTGTTATCACATCAAGAAATATTAAAAAACTAAACAACGTAAAAATTGAGTTAGAAGAAAAAACTGGCGGAAAAGTATTAGCAGTACAATGTGATGTTAGAAATTACACTGAAGTTGAAGCTGTTTTAAAAGCATCTCTTGCTAAATTTGGTAAAGTTGATGGACTTTTAAACAACGCCGCAGGAAATTTTATCAGTCCTACCGAACGTTTATCGGCAAATGCTTTTGATACAATTATTGATATTGTATTAAAAGGAAGTAAAAATTGCACCTTAGCATTTGGAAAACATTGGATTGATATTAAACAACCTAAATCTACCATTTTAAATATTGTAACTACATACGCTTGGACTGGTTCTGCTTATGTTGTTCCTTCTGCAACAGCTAAAGCCGGTGTATTAGCAATGACACGTTCACTTGCTGTTGAATGGGCTAAATATGGCATACGTTCTAATGCAATTGCTCCAGGTCCTTTTCCTACAAAAGGTGCTTGGGACAGATTGTTGCCTGGTGAATTAAGAGAAAAATTTGATATGAAAAAGAAAGTGCCCATTGGTAGAGTTGGCGTCCATCAGGAATTAGCGAACTTAGCCGCTTATTTAATGAGTGATTTTTCAGCTTATGTCAATGGCGAAGTAATTACTATTGATGGTGGTGAATGGCTAAAAGGCGCTGGAGAATTTAATATGTTAGAAGAAATTTCTGAAGAAATGTGGGATATGTTAGAAGCTATTATACGAAGTAAAAAGAATAAGTAATTTTTTTTGTAAATTATTGAAGAAATCTATAAATATACAGCTAATTAAACATCTTAAAACAACAATAAAAATGAATAATATAAAAGAAAAAATCTTCTGGCTGTTTAATCTCATCTTACTCTTCGTTTTTATAAATAGT
>SDWL01000197.1 GCA_004195315.1 Lutibacter sp. | reverse complement strand
TTGATCCATTTTTGATGCTCGACGATTTCCGTTCGGATAATCCAAAGCATTTCTTATTGTTTTGGGAATTCGAAAATCTTAGTGATTGGGATTATATACAACGTACAACAGAAACAACTAGGTACTATGGTGGTTTAGAACAAGTTGTTAATTATAAAAATGGTAAAGGTCGTCTTAGTAAAGAACCTGGTTCTGTTTTAAGAAATTTGGATTGTAAAGGTCAGTCTGGCTTTATAGTTCATCGAATGGGATCGCTACCAGCTACAATTTTTACAGGAGAGTTGATAGATCAAAATGCTGCAACGATAATTCCATTAAATAAAAAAAATTATTTGCCAATTTGGTGTTATTTGTCATCAGATGAATATTGTAAAAATGTCAGGAAAATTGATAAAAAATTAGGTGTAACTCCAGCTACTCTTGCTAAAGTCCCATTCGATTTAGAACACTGGCAAAAAGTAGCAGACGAAAAATACCCAAATGGTTTGCCAAAACCGTACAGTGATGATCCAACACAATGGTTGTTTCACGGGCATCCTATAAAAACAGACAATCCATTACAAGTAGCTACTGCACGGTTATTGGGCTATCGTTGGCCTGCTGAGAGTGATGAGGAAATGGAATTGGCAGATGAAGCAAGAACTCTAATAGAAGAAGTAAAAGCTTTTGATAGTTACACCGATGATGATGGTATCTTTTGTATTCCATCAGTAAATGCCGAACAAGCTGGTGCAGATAGATTAAGAGAGTACTTACAAGCCGTTTTTGGCGCAGACTACAACAACAAAACCATCAATGAGTTGCTTGAAAAAGAAGGTGCCAAATCGTCTAATCTAGAAGATTGGTTCCGTAATGAATTTTTTATACAGCATTGTAAAGTATTTAATAACCGTCCGTTTATTTGGCACATTTGGGATGGTAGAAAAGATGGTTTTGCCGCCTTGGTAAACTACCACAAACTCGATAAAGAAAACCTATCTAAACTAATCTACACTTATTTGGGCGATTGGATACGTATGTGTGATGCTAAAAAGAAAGCTGGTGAAAGCGGTGCAGATGGTTTGTTGGATGCTGCTAAAAAATTACAAGAAAAATTAATGCTAATCCTTCAAGGAGAAGCACCTTACGATATTTTTGTCCGTTGGAAATCATTGAAAGAACAATCGATGGGTTGGGAACCAGATTTAAATGATGGCGTTCGTTTAAATGTCCGTCCTTTTGTTGAAGCCGGTGTGCTAAGATCAAAATTTAATGTAAAATGGGGTATTGATAGAGGTAAAAACCCTCCAGGTTCACATTGGGGAGAAATTAGAGAAAATGACAAACATTTAAGTTTGGAAGAAAAAAGAATAGCAAGAGAAAAATAACTAAAACTAAATTAGTATGATATTATTTCACGTTTCATTTACAGATTATGTTATTGGCCAAACCTATGTGGCACCTAACCCAAATGGATATCATCTCAGGTCTGTTGAGCATGGTGATGGATGGATAAATTTAGTGTTAGACCAATATAAACCAGAAATAAGGCCTTCTAGGATTGCATCTTTTTATGCTTGTGATAAAGTTGGCTTTTGCAAAGCATTTATTGGTGCTAAAAAAATAGAAGGTAGATCACCAATATATTATAAAGTAGAAATGGATTGTCAAATTGGCTTTCCGATGGTACTAATTGATACAATAAAAAATATAGGCGAAAATTCCACGGAATTAAGAGCTTGTATTGATGAATACTGGTCACCTTCAAATGAATGGAAATATTTAGAATATTTAAGTCCAAATATGACAATTCTAGAGGTTTTACAAGAACCTGATAATATAATGGTAAGCGGAGGTAATATGAATTATGGATTAGATTTAGCGAAAGCAAAAAGAGACTTCAATAGATAGTTAATATATGAGTAATAGTATATACGAAAAGGTAATTCAAGCACTAAAACAAGCTGAAAAGCACAATAGTGCAGTAATGGTCAAGCCAGAAGTTATTCTTTGGCCTGATCCTGAAAACCAATGGGAAGATGTTATTGAAGTATTACAAGAGAGCATTGATAATTTATTTATTTACGGTCAATACCAACCTAAAAAAAAACAAGGTCCTTCTATTTGGTTAAAATGTATGATTGCTAAATCTATCCCTGAAGCTACTTGGAAGAGTAAAACCATTCCTATTATTTATTTACCGGGCGTATCTAAAAATGAATTGAAAAATGTAGAAGAAGTTGGTTTTCAATTACAGCCTTTAGTAGAATACCAATACACAGGGAATATTTTTTCTCAGGAAAACGGTAAAGAATGGTCGGTACTTGCTTTTATAGAAAACCCTACCAACGGTTTAGGTTTAAAAATAAATAAAGACAATGCTACAAAAGAGGCTTTAAGAAAAGCCTTGCCAAGTATTTTTCAAGATAAAGAGGTGCTATCAGGCAAATCGATAATTGATGCTGATTTTCTAAACAATCAACTCTTTCCAGACACTATTCCAAGTATCCTAAAGTGGATATGTAAAGGAGACGGATTTCTTGAAAGTATGGATGCAGGTAAAAAAGAAATTTTTACAAACTTATGTATTACAAATTACGATTTTGAACCAGACCAACGTAACATAAAAGCAATAGTAGAAAAGTTAGGAAGTCAAAGAAACCAATGGAATAGTGTTTGGCAATTTTATGCTGTTGCTCCAAAAAAATATCCAGAAATTGAAGAGCTTTTAAGACTTGCGAAACCAGATGATCTTGGAGAAGATATGTTTGCGCTTCCATCAGAAAGTTGGCCTCAGGTTAATGAAGAAAAGGAAGAAGAATTGCGTAAAAAATTGGAAGAAGCATTAAAACTGGATCCAAAAAAAGCAAGTGAACTTTTAAATATTTTAGAACAAGAACACAAAGTGCGTAGAAATTGGGTTTGGTATGAATTGCAAAAATCACCGCTTGTTAAAGCTCTGTATTGGCTAAATAGTATGTCAGAAATAGCAACCACTCCATTTCCAAGCGCTTCAATTGATGAACTGAAAGAATATTATACCTCAAAAGGCTTTGAGGTTGATACAGCAATGCGAAAAGCAATGGCTTCCGTAAAAACCGAAAAAGATAAGTCATTACTCAAAGAATTAATAAAATTAATTTACCAACCTTGGTTAGAAAATATCACAAACAAATTTCAGGGATTGGTTGAAAAGGATAGTTCTATATTCACAAATCAAAGAGCCACAGAAGAAACAGAATCTTTTGTGCTATTTGTTGATGCATTTAGGTATGAACTAGCAGAAGAATTTTGTAAAAAACTCACGAAATTAAAATATAAGATAACCTTAACAAATGGTTGGTCGGCAATACCTTCATTAACACCAACGGCAAAACCAAATATTGCTCCTATTGCAACAATGGTATCGGTAAACAGCGAAATAAAAGAGTTTCGTCCACAATTGGAAACAGGAAAAGATTTGTTAACCCCTGAATTTAGAAAAGCTTTAAAAACAGTTGATTTTAATCATATTGTAAAGTCAAATGACATAAACCCTGCTGAAAATAGTTGGGAAGAAATTGGAGATATTGATACCAAAGGTCATGAAGAACAATCGGATATGGTAAAACGTATCGATGAACTTTTTGAACAAGTGCAAGAAAGCTTAGATATAGCTTTTGAAAAAGGAGTTAAAAAAATAAAAATAGTAACGGATCACGGCTGGTTATTACTCCCAGGAGGTTTGCCAAAAACCGCAATAAATGTGGGTTTAACAGAAACACGTTGGGGACGTTGTGCGTTGATAAAAGAAGGTGTAAGTTCTGGTTTATTGCATTTACCTTGGCGTTGGAATCCATCAATTTTTATAGCCTATGCACCAGGAATATCATTCTTTAAAGCGAATGAAGAATATGCACATGGTGGGATTTCAATTCAGGAATGTTTAGTGCCTACTGTTTATATTGAAAACCCTAATGTTTCAACCTCAAATGCCAAAATTCAAGACAATAAATGGATCAATTTAAAATGCACTGTAAAAACAGTGGGTGCTAAGGAAAACTATACGATTGACATTAGAACAAAATACAATGATGAAAGTACCTCAATTGTTGAATCAAGAAATAAATTAATTTCAGATAATCAAGGATACTTAATGGTTAGTGATGAGGCTGAATCAAAATCTGCAACAATAGTACTTTTAGATGAAAATGGAAGAATATTAGATAAAACAACAACCACTGTAGGTGAATAAATTTTAAAACTATGGAATTAGATCATTTAGACCAATTAGCTGCTAAAGCATTTGAGGGGTATATTGTACGTAAAGATTTATTGGAACAATTTCGCAAAACTTTTCCGGTGCCAACCTACGTCATTGAATTTCTTTTAGGTAGATATTGCTCTACTATTAATGAAGAAGAAATACAAGAAGGATTAGAAATTGTAAAAAGACAATTGCAAGATAGAACGGTTAGACCTGGAGCTGTCTCTTATACACATCT
>SDWL01000196.1 GCA_004195315.1 Lutibacter sp. | reverse complement strand
GTCTAAATATATTTTAGACGGTTTTTTTATGCAGAGTTGGTTTTTAATATTAAGAATTTCTATTTGAAATGTTTTGGTATTTAGGGTTTTAGCAATGGCTTTTTTTATTAATATTTTATAATTCTTAAAAATTGATATATTTTGTTAAACAAAAAAATATAAAAATGCATAAAAACGAACATAAATGCATAAAATTATTTTTTTATATGTGATTTATTGTAAATTTGTATAATTAATTTCAAAAATGATACCATGGAAGCTAAACTGTTAAAATACACAAAGAGCATAATTTACGAAGAATCAGGGAAGTTTGAAGAAACCAGATTTGAAAAAAAGCACAATGTTATCTTTTCAAACTCATCAGAAGGATCATTAAAAGTTGCAAAAGAAATTGCAGACTTAATTATAAGTAAAAAAGCAAAAGGCGAACAATGCATTTTGGGTTTAGCTACAGGTTCGTCACCAATAAAGGTTTATGAAGAATTGGTTAGAATGCATACTGAAGAAGGTTTAAGTTTTTCAAACGTAGTTACTTTTAATTTAGATGAATACTATCCAATGACAAAAGATAATATTCAAAGTTATTATTATTTCATGCATGAGCATTTATTTAACCATGTTGATATATTAACTGAAAATATTCATATACCAGACGGAACTGTTTCTGCTGATAAATTGCATCAATATTGTATAGATTATGAAAAGGCTATAGATGAAAGAGGTGGAATTGACTTGCAATTATTAGGTATTGGTAGAACTGGACATATAGGGTTTAATGAGCCTGGCTCACATTTTAATTCAGAAACCAGAAGTATTATTTTAGATTATATTACAAAAGTTGATGCGGCACCTTCGTTTTTAGGTATTGAAAATGTGCCTAAAAAAGCCATTACAATGGGTATAAAAACCGTTAGAAAGGCAAAAAGAATTATATTATTAGCTTGGGGGCAAAATAAATCTTCTATAGTTAAAAAGACAATAGAAGGTGAAATTTCTTCAAAAGTACCTGCTACCTATTTACAACATCACAACAATACAACATTTATTCTTGATATTGAAGCTGCTTCTGAATTAACAAGAATAAATACACCTTGGTTAGTGGGCCCTTGTGTATGGGATGAGAAAATGAGTAGTAAAGCAATTATTTGGTTATGTAAAAAAACAGGAAAATCAATTTTAAAATTAATTGATGAGGATTATAATGACAATGGCATGTCTAGTTTGTTGGTAGAAGAAGGTTCTTCTTACGATTTAAATATTAAAATGTTTAATAAAGTACAGCATACTATAACAGGTTGGCCAGGAGGTAAACCCAATTCTGATGATACTTCAAGACCAGAAAGAGCCAATCCTATTAAAAAAAGAGTCTTAGTTTTTAGTCCACACCCTGATGATGATGTTATTTCAATGGGAGGTACTTTTGACAGGTTGGTTAGCCAAGGACATGAAGTACATATTGCATATCAAACTTCAGGTAATATAGCTGTTTCAGATTATGAAGCTTTAAAATTTGCGGAAGTTTCAAAAAAAATGAAAGGGAGTAAGGATGATAGTTTTATTTCTGGAATTATTGATCAGATTAAAAATAAAAAAGATAATACTATTGATAGTATTGAAGTTAGAAAATTAAAAGGTGTAATTCGGCAAATGGAATCGTTGGCGGCAACCAGATATTTGGGAGTTCCTGATGAAAATATACATTTTTTAAATTTACCATTTTATGAAACTGGTAATATCAAAAAAAATCCGCTAGGAGAGGAAGATATTAAAATAATGTGTGATATTATTGAAGAAATTAAACCACATCAAATTTATGCAGCAGGTGATTTAGCAGATCCACATGGTACACATAGAGTTAGTTTAAACGCATTATTTGAAGCCTTAAAAATTTTAAAACCAAAACCGTTTATGGATGATTGTTGGTTGTGGCTTTATAGAGGAGCATGGCAAGAATGGGATATTCACGAAATTGAAATGGCAGTACCTATGAGTCCAGATCAGGTATTAAAAAAGAGAAAAGCTATTTTCTTTCATCAATCTCAAAAAGATGGTGTCATGTTTCAAGGTAATGATATTAGAGAGTTTTGGATGCGTGCTGAAGATAGAAATAATAAAACAGCAATAAAATATAAAGAATTAGGTTTAGCTGATTATGCGGCTATGGAAGCATTTGTGAGATGGCATTATTAATTTGATAACACATTTTTTTGTCAAATATAAAGTTATTTAATATCAACAGAATTTTTTTGATATTTTAAATGCTATGAGTTAAACTATGAAAAGAAATAAACTACATAAAGTACTACATAAAAATTATATAGAACACAGAAAAAGGGATAAGAAAAGAAAAATATTTTTCTTTATAGTGATTGCGTCAATATACCTAATAGTTGAGGTATTGCTATTTTTCGTATTTGAACGTTAGAAATTTATGATTTTTACATTGAAAATGTAAAAATCATAAAATTTAATAAAAAACACAATCCTTTTAATTTTTTTTAAAGGATTGTAAGTTCTAGTGTGGAGACGCCGGGAATCGAACCCGGGTCCAAACAAGCAACCAAAATACTTTCTACATGCTTAGTTTTCTTTTAATTTTAGTCTTAAAGCTAACCGAAAACAATTTACTTTAAGCTTAGTTTCTTAGTTTCAAAATGCTATCGAAACACTAGCAAATCTATGTTAACTTTTACGATGTCTCTTTGCTGACCGCCGCTAACCAAGGCTTTCAAGAGACATTCAGCTTTCGCACCTAGTGCGACGAGGCTCATCCTACTATAATTCGGATTAAGCAGCTAAAGCGTAGTTATCTTCGCCGTTTAAAATGTTGAAATTGAGATTTACGAGTGCTATTTCATTACTCGACATGCTTATATGTTAATTGATCTTGCAGTCAAAACCAATCGTCCCCAAAATTTCAAAGATCTATTTCTTTTAAAAGAAAGCAAATTTAAACAAAATTTGTCAATTAGTTTATTTGTTAGTTCCTTTAATTCCTAATATCTTAGTGCAAAATTTATTTTAGTTATTTATGAAGATAGGAATCATTAAAGAAAGGAAGAATCCACCAGATAGAAGAGTTGTACTATCTCCAAAAAAATGTAAAGAATTAATTATAGAATATCCTGATTTATCTATTAAAATAGAAAGTTCTGCAGATAGATTTTTTACGGATACAGATTATAAAAATGAAGGAATAGCTGTTGTGAATGATGTATCAGATTGTGATGTGTTATTAGGAGTAAAAGAAGTGCCAATTGCAAATTTAATTCCACATAAGAAATATTTTTTCTTTTCACACACCATAAAAAAGCAAGTTTATAATAAAGAATTATTAAAAGCAATTTTGTCTAATAATATTGAATTTTTCGACCACGAAACTATTATTAATAAAAATGGAATTAGACTGGTAGCATTTGGAAGATATGCTGGGATTGTTGGTTTATATAATGGATTTAGAACCTACGGATTAAAATTTAAATTGTTTAAATTACACAAAGCAGAAAAGTTGCACGATCAATTAATGTTGATTCATGAATTACAAAAATTAAAATTACCACCTATAAAAGTTGTTTTAACAGGAAAGGGGAGAGTAAGTAATGGTGCAAAAGAAATGTTAGATGGAATGGGAATGAGAGAAGCATCAGTAGAAGATTTTTTGAATCAAACTTTTAATGAGCCAGTGTATGTTCAAATTGATGTGTTAGATTATAACAAAAGAATAGATGGAAAAGTTATAAATGAACAAGACTTTTTTAAGAATCCACAAGAATATAAAAGTGATTTTAAGCGTTTTGCCAAAGTGGCTGATATGTATGTAGCGTGTCATTTTTTTGGTGCTGGTGCTCCTTACATTTTTACACGTGAAGACGCAAAGTCAAAAGATTTTAAGATAAAAGTAGTGGCGGATATTAGTTGTGATATTGATGGGCCTGTAGCATCAACTACTAGATCTTCAACAATTGCTGAACCAATTTATGGTTATAATCCTATTACTGAAAAAGAAGTTGATTTTAATGATGAAAATGCAATAGCAGTAATGGCAGTTGATAATTTACCTTGTGAACTTCCTAAAGATGCTTCCGAAGGGTTTGGAGAAAGTTTTGGAAAATATGTAATTCCATCTTTTTTTAATAATGATAAAGACGGAGTTTTACAAAGAGCCAGAATGACACAAGATGGAAAACTAATGGAGGGATTTAGTTATTTACAAAATTTTGTTGATGGAGAATAATCAACAACATTTACTTGAAAAATTAGCAAACACTAAGATGCCTTATGGAAAATATAAAGGTAAATACTTGATTGATTTACCTGAACATTATATTGTATGGTACAATAATAAGGGGTTTCCCAAAGGAACATTTGGAAATCAACTTCGGCTGGTTTATGAAATTCAATTAAATGGATTAGAAGATTTAGTTAGAAGATTGAAGGTATAAAATTAGAGAAAATAATACTTTAAATAATATAGCAGCCTGCTGAATCACTTCCAAAAAATACACCTCCCTTAGAACTGTCTCTTATACACATCT
>SDWL01000195.1 GCA_004195315.1 Lutibacter sp. | reverse complement strand
ATTACTAAGTAATTTTATATTATTAAAATTTATATCATGTCTGTTTATCAAAGTCAAAATCTAAATCAATTAAATATCTATCAAAAATCGTTAGATATTTTTAAATTGGCTAGACTAGTTGCATCCTATGTAACTGATGATAAAAATATTATTTCAATGTATAGGTCTGGGAATAAATCAGATAATTATGCTGATAATTTAGTGATGAATGCTTTTAGATTGGTTCCTAAAATAGTAGAAACGGAGACTCAAGAAAACCCTAGTTTGAAGTTGAAATATGCAAAGTCACTTCGATACTTTATTGATATAATTTATCAAGATTGTAAGAGTTTAGAAAGCACCAAAATTCAAGGAATAGATTTTGTGATATTGTTACGTAAAGAATTGAAAAACCTACGTAAAATCCATAAACATTATGTTAATTCCTTGTTGTAATTTTTTAGATTTAAACAGTAAGCAACCTAAATCCAAAAAAACATCAAAATCCAAACTCCTTCCCTTTTGTAAGCGTTAAGGTTGGGTTTACATATTTCTCCTATATTGTCCGCCAACTTCAAATAATGCTTCTGTAATTTGACCTATTGAACATACTTTACACGCTTCCATTAACTCTTCAAAAATATTTTCATTGTTTATAGATTTTTGTTTTAACTGTTCCACATGCTTTAAAACTGTTTTGTGGTTTCCAGTATTCAAATTTTCTACAACCGCAATTTGATATTGTTTTTCTTCTTCTGTAGCTCTAATAACTTCTTGAGGTAAAATTGTTGGAGATCCTTTGCTACTTAAAAAAGTATTTACTCCAATAATTGGAAATTCTCCGTTATGTTTTAACGTTTCATAATACAAACTTTCTTCTTGTATTTTACTGCGTTGGTACATGGTTTCCATGGCGCCTAAAACACCACCACGTTCTGTAATTCTATCAAATTCAACATAAATTGCTTCTTCAACTAAATCAGTTAATTCCTCAATAATAAAGGAACCTTGAATTGGATTTTCGTTTTGAGTTAAACCTAATTCTTTATTTATAATTAGTTGTATTGCCATGGCTCTACGCACACTTTCTTCAGTGGGTGTTGTTATTGCTTCGTCGTATGCATTGGTATGTAAACTATTGCAATTATCATAAATAGCATACAAAGCTTGTAATGTTGTGCGGATATCATTAAAATCAATTTCTTGTGCATGTAAGCTTCTACCTGAAGTTTGAATATGATACTTCAACATTTGAGCTCTGGAATTTGCTCCATATTTATTTTTCATTGCTTTTGCCCATATTTTACGAGCTACTCTTCCAATAACTGCATATTCTGGATCTACACCATTTGAAAAGAAAAATGATAAGTTTGGGCCAAATTTATTAATGTCCATTCCTCTTGATAAATAGTATTCAACATAGGTAAATCCGTTTGCTAATGTAAATGCTAATTGCGAAATTGGATTTGCACCAGCTTCCGCGATATGATATCCAGAAATTGAAACCGAATAAAAATTTCGCACATTGTTAGTGATAAAATATTCTTGAACATCACCCATTAAACGTAGTGCAAATTCTGTTGAAAAAATACACGTATTTTGAGCCTGATCTTCTTTTAAAATATCAGCTTGAACAGTACCTCTAACTGTTGCAATGGTTTCAATTTTTATTTTTTGATACACATCATTTGGTAAAACGTCATCACCAGTTACACCAAGAAGCATTAACCCTAAACCATTATTTCCTTCTGGTAACTTACCTTGATATTTTGGTCTTTCAACACCTTTTTTAGCGTAAATAGCTTTTATTTTTTCTTCAATTGCTGTTTCTAACCCGTTTTCTATGATATATTTTTCACATTCCTGATCTATGGCAGCATTCATAAAAAAGGCTAACATCATTGGTGCGGGACCATTAATTGTCATAGAAACTGAAGTCATTGCATTTGTTAATTCAAATCCTGAATACAATTTTTTAGCATCATCTAAACAACAAATAGAAACTCCTGCATTTCCAATTTTCCCATAAATATCAGGGCGAATATCGGGGTCGTTTCCATATAAAGTAACAGAATCAAAAGCAGTTGATAGCCTTTTTGCAGGCAATCCTAAACTTACATAGTGAAATCGTCGGTTGGTACGTTCTGGTCCACCTTCACCAGCAAACATTCTTGTAGGATCTTCACCTGTTCTTTTAAATGGGAAAAGACCTGAAGTAAATGGAAATTCTCCAGGGACATTTTCTTCTAAAGACCATAATAATAAATCGCCCCAAGCTTCATATTTTGGTAAGGAAATTTTAGGAATTTGTATATGAGATAGTGATTCGCTATGTGTTTTTATACAAATTTCTTTATCTCGTACTTTGTATGAATAAATTTCGTTTTTATACGATTGTTTTTTGGTTTCCCAGTTTAAAATCAGGTTCCAATTGTATGGATTTAATTCCATTTTAACATTATCAAATTCAGAAACTAACAATTTTAAAAAATCTTTATTATTTTCAGTTTGAGCCAGTTGAAGACTATCTTTTTCTATACCAAACTTTGAAAGGCTAAGTTTGACACCTGTGATAGTTTCAATAGTTTTATAAATTCCGTATAACTTTTGTGCAACTTCTTTTTGCTCTTTACTTGTTTTACTATACGCTCTGTTATTTTCTGTGATTTCTGATAAATAACGAGTTCTGTTTGATGGAATTATAAATTGTTTTTCACTCATTGCATCAGAAACTTCAAAAGTACTATTGAATTTTGTTCCTGTTTTTTCATCGAGTTTATCCATTAAAACTCTATACAATTCATTAGTTCCAGGGTCATTAAATTGTGATGCAATTGTGCCATACACTGGCATTGAGTCAATAGTAACTTCCCATAAGTTATGATTGCGTTGGTATTGTTTTTTAACATCACGCAAAGCATCTAAAGCACCACGTTTGTCAAATTTATTTAGTGCGATTACATCGGCAAAATCAATCATATCAATTTTTTCCAATTGTGTTGCTGCACCATATTCCGGAGTCATCACATATAAAGAAACATCAGAATGATCTATAATTTCAGTATCACTTTGTCCTATACCAGAAGTTTCTAAAACTACCAAATCGTAACCTGCAACTTTTAAAATTGCAACAGCATCATTCACGTGTTTTGATAGCGCTAAATTAGATTGACGCGTTGCTAATGAACGCATATAAACACGATTGTTTTTAATAGAATTCATTCTAATTCTGTCCCCAAGAAGTGCCCCTCCTGTTTTCTTTTTTGAAGGATCAACAGATATTATAGCAATGGTTTTTTTAGGAAAATCAACTAAATATCTTCTAACTAATTCATCAACAGTTGATGATTTTCCAGAACCTCCAGTTCCCGTAATTCCCAAAACAGGAATAACAGATTTTTTTGATTGTTTTCTGATTTCAGAAATAAACTCAGAATGTTTTTCAGAAAAATTCTCGGCTGCGGAAATTGCTTTTGCTAATTGTAAGGGATTCTTTTTAGATAAATCAGAAACATTAAAGTCTATAATTTTACCGGTAGGAAAATCACAAGTTTCAATCATATCATTTATCATTCCTTGTAAACCCATTCTTCTTCCATCGTCAGGAGTGTAAATTCGTGTAACTCCATATTCCATTAAATCTTTAATTTCTTCTGGAAGAATTACACCACCACCACCACCATAAATTTTAATATGTGAAGCTCCTTTTTCGCGCAACAAATCACACATATATTTAAAGTATTCATTATGGCCGCCTTGGTAAGAAGTCAAAGCAATGGCATTTGCATCTTCTTGTATGGCACAATCCACAACTTCTTCAACACTTCTATCATGACCTAAATGAATTACTTCAACACCAGTTGCTTGAATAATTCTTCTCATAATATTTATTGCAGCATCATGCCCATCAAAAAGTGAAGCGGCAGTTACAATTCGGACTTTATTTAGTGGCTTATAAGGTGTTATATTTTCCATTCGTATATTAGATTCTTTGGGTGCAATTTAATGAAAATTAATAAATAGTTAGGTATGTAAAAGTTATAGAATATATTATTGATTTTAATTATTTGTATGTAAAAGAAAATATATGAGTTTTTCAACTTAATATATCTTGCTAAAATCAAAGATTACTCATAAAAATATTAAAAACGAGAACAACTTTCGGTGATTTATATAACTAAATTATGCAAGGTAGAGATCATCATAATGTTTCTGGGACAGATTCATCTTACCGAGAAACTTCTAATATTTATGACGGATCACAATTTACAGCTGATATGGCTATTCAAAATGTTATTGGAGATAGTTTTAGAGAGTAACATGGGTTTCTATTCATAATGGTGATGGTGGAGAAGTAATTAATTGAGGTTTTGGTATGGTTCTTGATGGTAGTGTAGATGCAGAAAAGCGGTTGAAAAGCATGCTTTTTTGGGATGTAAATAATGGAATTACACGTAGAAATTGGGCACGTAATGAGGGAGCAACTTTTGCAATTAAAAGAGCAATAGTAGTTGAGCCAAAATTAAAAGTTACGTTACCAAATCTAGTAGATGATTCTTTATTACAAGATTTGTTTTAAAACTTTAAAAAATATAAAATGAAAGCCTTCAAATTA
>SDWL01000194.1 GCA_004195315.1 Lutibacter sp. | reverse complement strand
AGATGTGTATAAGAGACAGAGATTCTTCTAGTTCATGTTCTAAATTATCATTCCAATTTAAGTTTAATTTTTTTTGAACGGATAAATATAAAACCCTGAATAAATAAAATGAAATATTCTCATTTACCGTAGAAAACTCTTGAAACTTTGTAGGAAGAAAGAAATTATTATTTTTATAACCGCCTTCTCTTTCAGCATCATAAATTTCAATAGCTTGTCCTGTAATTGCACGTGCTAAAATTGTTAAACGAGGTTTTAAATCTATCAACAAAACTGCATGAGCAATATCTTCTTGCTTTCTTTTACTTCTATTTTTAAAGAAGAAAGCTAGTTTTGTAAAAAGATATTCATCTGGTTCAAACATTGTTAATAGTATTGAGTAATTTATTAATTGGAAAACACTTCGACAAGCTCAGTGTGACTTACAAATATTTTTTTACTACTTATATCATTAGGTTACATAAATCTTTTAAAGCTTCAACAACCTCTAAATCATCTGTTAGTGGTTCTACAATAGCAACTTCAACAGATAGTCTTTTTGGTAATCCACTATGAATTAATTTTGCCGCATCTACCAATAATCTTGTTGAAACAGTTTCAGATAGACCAAGTTCTGTTAGGTTTCTAATTTTTGTTGCTATGTTGACTAATTTTTTAGCTATTTCCCCTTCAATTCCAGTTTCATTTACTAAAATATCAGTTTCAATTTTAGCTTCTGGATATGCAAAAGATGTTGCTATAAAACGCTGTCGTGTTGATGGTTTTAATTCCTTAAATCCTTTTTGATAACCTGGATTAAAAGATGCTACTAACATAAAATCAGCATGTGCCTTAATAGTCTCTCCTAACTTATCAATAAACAACTCACGTCTATGATCTGTAAGAGAATGAATAGCAACAATTACATCGGGTCTAGCTTCTGCAATTTCATCTAAATAAATAATTGCGCCTTGTTTAATAGCTGTTGTTAATGGGCCATCTGACCAAATAGTTTCAGCTCCTTTAATAATATAACGCCCCACTAAATCTGTTGAAGAAGTTTCTTCATGGCAACTAATAGTAATTAATTTTTTATCTAATTTATGAGCCATATACTCAATAAATCTAGACTTTCCTGTTCCTGTAGGTCCTTTTAATAGAAATGGAATTTTATTTTTATAAGCGTGTTCAAACACTTCAACTTCTTTTCCTATTTGGTGATAATATGGTGATTGGTTTTTCATAAATAATTTAATGTATTTAATAAATAAAAAACCAGAGTATACAATTGTTTAAACTACTGTATCAATATTAATAAACAATCTTTTACTCTGGAAATCAATCAAAAAACTACTTTTCTAATTATTAATTTCTAATGCTTCATCAGTTGGTTTACCGTGTTTGTAAAAATCAATGATATAAAGCACAATTCCTGTAGTAAACATAATTGCACACAATATTAAGACTACAAAATGAATACTTATTTCTTTTTGTACTTCCATAAAGTCCATTTTAAATTTTCTTTCTAAATAAACTTGAGCAACACCTGCAACACCAAAAGCAACTGTCATACCAATCATTCCAATGTTAGCAAGCCAAAAAGCAGCTCTACCACGTGAACTTTCATACAATTTCCTTCCCGTCAAATTAGGCAATGCATAACTTATAATTGCTAAAACAATCATTGCATATGCTCCCCAAAAAGCTAAATGTGCGTGCATTGCAGTTACTAAAGTACCGTGAGTATATAAGTTTGTTTGAGGCAATGTGTGTGCAAACCCTAGTAATCCTGCACCTACAAATGATACAATTGCAGCGCCTAAAGTCCAATATAACGCTAATTTATTAGGATGTTTTTTCTCTCCTTTTCTGTACATATTAACAGCAAACAATGCCATTGCTAAAAATGCTAAAGGCTCTAAAGCTGAGAAAATTCCACCAACAACTAACCAAATTTTATTAACTCCTATATAGTAATAATGGTGACCAGTTCCTAAAACTCCTGATAAGAATGTTAAACCAACAATTACATACAACCATTTTTCAATAACTTCTCTATCTACTCCAGTAAGTTTAATTAACAAGAATGATAAAATACCACCCATAATTAATTCCCAAACACCTTCTACCCATAAATGAACAACCCACCAACGGAAAAAAGAATCAGTTACTTGGCTATCAAATGGTAACATTCCTGGCAAGTACAATAAAGCCGCAAATAGAAGTCCCATTGAAAGCACTAAAGATGTTGTAGTTCTTCTTTTAGATTTAAACAAAGTGGTTAATATTAATCCTAAAAATAGCAGTACATTAACGACTACTAAATAATCCAATGGACGAGGGATTTCTAAAAATTTACGTCCTTCCCAAATATTGAAATGGAACCCAACTACTGCTGCGACTCCTACTAATGCTAAACTAATTAATTGAACATAGGCTAATTTAACACTTACTAGTTCGCGTTGTGCTTCTTCAGGAATTATATAATAAGCTGCTCCCATAAACCCAGATAATAACCAAACTACCAATAAGTTTGTGTGTACTGCTCTTGCTGTATTAAATGGAATAAATTCGTGTAAATTATCAAACCCAATACGGGCAAACCCCATTATAAAACCATAGGTAATTTGTAATACTAACAATAGCATTGAAAGGGCAAAAAACCAATATGCTACTTTTTGTGATTTATATTTCATAATACTTTTTTTAGTTGTTAATTTTATCTTTTGACAATGGAGATATTTTTCTATCAACACCAACTACTTCCCCAAATCCATTTAAATCAATTTTACCAATCCAGTTAAAGAAAGCCACCACGTCAGTTGCTTCTGCATCTGTCATTCCATAAGCCACCATTTTTCTACCATTTGGTTGCCAAGAACCTTGAGACATTAAAATACTTTTGATAACTTCTTCTCCATTACCATCGTATCTTAAATTTAATCTATCCACTACTTTTGTTAATTCTGGAGCATAATAAGCTCCTTCTCCTAATATGGTATGACAACCCATACAGTTATTAGATTCCCAAATTTCTTTTCCTCTTACAACATCAGCTGTAAGATTTTCCTGATTTGTTTGATCTGTAGCCGCTGATAAGGAGTACACTGTAAGTCCAATAAAAATTAGAAATGTTACTAATGTACCTCCTAGAAAGAAAGCCCTTGCTTGTTTTTTAGATAACATGTTTTTTAACGAGTTTAATTAGATAAATGATCATTGTATTATTAAAAGACCTTTTTATCTTTTAATGATGCAAATCTACAAAATCATATCAATTAAAATATGATATTTGTCAATTAGTTAAAAAAATTAAGAAAGATCTAGTCCTTTAAGAGTTAGGACTCTTCCATTCTCAGAAATTTCCTTCGAAAATTCCTGAATGGTTTTATCTCTAAATTTACCTAACAAACTATTTTTAAAAGGCTCAACTATAAAATGAACTGGGCAAGGATTTTTAGAATCACATTCATTTAATCCTAAAAAACAATCATTGAACTTATTCAAACCATCTATGTTTTCAATAATATCCAGCACATTCTTTTGTCTGTTTTTTTCAGTTAAAAAAAACCCACCATTAGGACCTTTTGTTGAAGATATAATTTTACCACGTACTAGTTGTTGAAATAGTTTAGCCAAAAATGGATTTGGAACATCTATACTTTCAGCAACTACCTTCACACTTATTTTTTTATCAACATTTGAATGTTCCGCTAAAAAAAGGGTTGATAATACTGCATACTTACTAGCACGTGATAACATTTTATAGTTGTTTTATAATTTTATTCAGTAAAATTAATAAAAAAGGATTAAAGGATATTATATTTTTTTAAATTTAACAGTAAAATGTCTCATTATAGGTGCTTCATCAGTAATTTCATAACCAGATTTTGCTTCTTCTCTAGTCTCAAAAATATTTTTTAAACACGCTGCAACATAATCCATATGATTATTTGTATAGGTTCTTCTTGGAACTGCAAGCCTAACCATTTCTAAATCTGGGAATCTATTTTTACGAGTGAACGGATCCCTATCAGCTAAAACTGTTCCAATTTCAACACCTCTTATGCCGCCAACTATGTACAATTCAATTGCCAAAGCCTGAGCTCTATACTCTTCTCTTGGAATTTTTGGAACAAATTTATTAGCATCTAAAAATATAGCATGACCACCAAAAGGCTGTAGAACAGGTATACCATATTCAACTAATTTTTTTCCTAAATGTGCTATTTGCTCTACTCTGCTTTCTAAATAATTAAATTCTGTTGCTTCATCTAAACCAACTGCCAAAGCACCCATATCACGGCCATTCATTCCTCCATAAGTTATAAAACCTTCATACATAATATTAAAAACGGTGGCTTGCTTAAAAATAGCTTCATTATTAAGTGCTATAAAACCTCCCATATTTACTAAACCATCCTTTTTGGCGCTAATTGTCATTCCATCACCATAAGAAAATACTTCTTTAACAATTTCCTTTATGGTTTTATTTTCATAGCCCGGCTCACGTTTTTTAATAAAATAAGCATTTTCTGCAAAACGAGCAGCATCAAAATACAATGGAATGCTATATTGCTTACATAAT
>SDWL01000193.1 GCA_004195315.1 Lutibacter sp. | reverse complement strand
AGATGTGTATAAGAGACAGGTTTAAAAAAGTAATACTTCCAGAAATAAAAAATTCTAAGGGAACATTGCTAGTTGTAATTGATAATTTGCGTTACGATCAATTCTATATCATTGAACAAACAATTACTAAATATTATAAAAAATTAGATGAAATCCCTTATTTCAGTATTTTACCAACTGCTACTCAATACGCACGTAATTCATTTTTTTCAGGTTTAATGCCTTTAGAAATGGAACAAAAACACCCAAATTATTGGAAAAATGATATTGATGAAGGTGGTAAAAATTTGTATGAAGAAGAGTTTTTAAAAGAGCAATTAAAAAGACTTCGACAAAATATAAAATTTGAATTTCATAAAATAACTAATTTAAAAGCTGGTAAACAACTCGCTGATAATTTTAACTCCATAAAAGAAAACGATTTAACAGTTATCGTTTATAATTTTGTTGATATGCTTTCACATGCGAAAACTGAAATGGAAGTTATTAAAGAATTAGCTAGTGATGATAAGGCTTATAGATCCTTATCTAATAGTTGGTTTGTAAATTCTCCTTTGTTGGAAATGATTCAAAAAGCACAGAATTTAGGTTTAAAATTAATTATAACAACAGACCACGGTACAATTAATGCTAAAGTTCCTTCAAAAGTAATTGGAGACAAAAATATAAGTTCTAATTTACGATACAAAACTGGAAGAAGCTTGTCTTATGAAGATAAGGAAGTTTATGCTGTAAAAGAACCTAAAGAAATTGGCTTGCCTTCTCTTTCAATAAATAGCTCATTTATATTTGCAAAAGAAGATTTCTTTTTTGCCTACCCTAATAATTTCAATCATTTTGTAAAATATTATAAAAACACCTATCAACATGGAGGAATTTCTTTAGAGGAAATGATAATTCCTTGTGCTATATTTGTGCCAAAATAAATTAAAAAAACCAAAAAGAGGAAATTGGCAGGTAAACTGAAAATTGATAACTGTGAACTGAATACTATATGAAAAAAAATTACGAGCTACAACAGTTACCTGAAATTGCTAATGAACTGCTTCAATTTTCAAAACACAAAGTGTTATTGTTTTATGGAGAAATGGGTGTTGGTAAAACAACATTAATTAAGGAAATAGTAAAACAGTTAGGTGTTTCAGATGCTGTAAGCTCTCCTACTTTTTCTTTGGTGAATGAATATCATTCTGTAAATGACGAAAAAGTTTATCATTTTGATTTCTTCAGAATTAACAAAGAAGAAGAAGCAATGGATATGGGAATTGAAGAATATTTTTATAGTGGCAATTGGTGTTTAGTAGAATGGCCAAATAAAGTTGAAAATTTACTACCTTTAAAGTCCGTAATTATTACAATTACTACAAACAGCAATCAACAGCGAACTATAGAACTTATAAATAATGAGTAAAAAAGTAATATCTCCATTTAGCAAGCAAGAATTATTACCTCAAGAAGAAACCTTAGAAATACAAAAAAGAAAAGGTGAACTAGTTATTGGAATTCCAAAAGAAACACATTATCAAGAAAAACGCGTTTGTTTAACTCCTGATGCTGTAGGTGCTTTAACTGCTCATGGACATAAATTTGTGATAGAAACCGGAGCTGGAGATGGTGCTAATTTTCCCGACAAAGAATACTCTGAAGCTGGAGCAAAGATTTCTTATGACGTTAAAGAAGTTTTTGGATGTAATATCATCTTAAAAGTTGAGCCACCTTCACTTGATGAAATTAAATTAATGAATCCACAAAGTACATTGTTTTCTGCATTACAACTAAAAACTCAAAATAAAGATTACTTTGAAGCTTTAGCAAACAAAAGAATAACAGCAATTGCTTTCGATTTTATTAGAGATGAGCAAGGTGTTTATTCAATTGTGAAATCATTAAGTGAAATTGCAGGAACTGCTTCCATATTAATTGCTTCTGAAATAATGAGTAATGATAACGCTGGAAATGGATTATTATTGGGTAATATTAGCGGGGTTCCACCAAGTGAAGTTGTTATTTTGGGAGCTGGTACTGTTGGTGAATTTGCGGCTCGTTCAGCTATTGGCTTGGGTGCAAATGTTAAAGTTTTTGATAATTCCATCACAAAATTAAGATGTTTACAACAAAGCTTAGGAAGGTCAATTTACACATCAACAATTCAGCCTAAAACATTGCAAAAAGCATTAATGCGTTGCGATGTTGCAATTGGTGCTCTTAGAGGCAAATCTCGTTCACCTATTATTGTTACTAAAGAAATGGTTGGGCAAATGAAAGAAGGTGCTGTAATTGTAGATGTTAGCATAGATAGAGGTGGTTGTTTTGATACTTCAGAAATTACAACACATAAAAAACCTACTTTTGTAAAATATGGCGTAATTCATTATTGTGTACCAAATATCCCATCAAGATACTCCAGAACAGCCTCAGTATCAATTAGTAACATTTTTACACCTTATTTATTAAACATTGCTGAAGAAGGAGGTTTTGAAAATGCCGCTCGTTTAGACCGAAGTTTGCAGAAAGGAATGTATTTTTACCACGGAATTTTAACCCATAAAACTGTTGCAGATTGGTTTAATTTACCTTTTAGAGATATTAATTTATTGTTTTTATAAAATGACTTTTAAACAACGCTTGCCTTATTTTTTAGGCGGATTAACAATTGGTGTTATATTGGTAACTTTCTTTTTAGGAAAAAAGAAAACAACATTTGATTATGGTCCAAATGCTAGAGTTTTAAAAAATATTAGCATTAAAAATCGTGAATTTTCTTCCGATGTACTAACTTTTATAAATTCCAATAAAATTGACACAGCTACTGTAACTCAAATATTAAAGAATGGAGACGTAGATATTTGGAACAAAACAAAATTAGACAGTTGTATTGAATACAATATAAAAGGATCTAGGGATTTGAAAAATATCACACTAACTGTAATTAATTGCGATTCAGTTGCTACCATTAAAAACATCACTATTGAGTAGTAATTTCTGAATAGTAATATTCTTTGATTTTTTTAATGCTTTTAATAGATTTCTGGAGCCATTCTAAATATAATTCATTCTTTTCATTTTCACTTAACTGCCAATTTACATTTGATTTTTTAAGCTTTTCATTCATATTTTGAAGAATTATAGCTGCTGCAACAGAAATATTTAAACTCTCTGTAAACCCAACCATTGGTATTTTTAAAAAGCCATCAGCATTTTCCATTACATCTTTTGAGAGTCCTTCCTTCTCTACTCCAAAAAAGAAAGCTGATTTCTGAGTAATATCAAAATCTTGTAACAAGCAAGACTTATTATGTGGTGTTGTTGCTATAATTTTATAACCTTTGCTACGTAAATCATCAATACAAGCCAATGTATTATTAGTGTCTTTTTCTTTAAAAAGTTTAAAATTTAGCCATTTCTGAGCTCCTTTAGCAACTTGGTTAGAAGCATAAAATTCGTATTTGTTTTGAATCACATGAAGATCTTGTATACCAAAAATCTCACAACTTCTAACAACAGCACTTGCATTATGCGGCTGGTAAATATCTTCGATAGCAACAGTGAAGTGTCTTGTTCTATCATCTAGCACTTTTTTAAACAAACTTTTCCTTTTATCCGTTACAAATTGTTCTAAATATTCTATAAATTTATAATCTTCCATTCAAAATTAACTTTGTTCAAATATAAAATTTTACTTTTGAATAAATTAATGATATGAAAAATATTGTAGTTCTAACAGGTGCAGGTATAAGTGCGGAAAGTGGTATAAAAACTTTTAGAGATGCAAACGGACTTTGGGAAGGTCATGATATTATGGAAGTTGCTTCACCAATTGGGTGGGAACGAGATAAAAATTTAGTATTAGATTTTTATAATAAACGAAGAGCTCAATTACATTATGTTTCACCAAATGAAGGGCATAAAGCATTGGTATTATTAGAAAAACAATTTAAAACTACTATCATAACTCAAAATGTGGACGATTTACATGAACGAGCAGGAAGTAAAAACGTATTGCATTTACACGGTGAATTATTAAAAGTACGAAGTTCAAAAAACGAAAACCTTGTTTATGATTGGAAAGAAGATTTAAATTTAGGAGATGTTTGCACAGAAAATCATCAACTCAGACCTCATATTGTTTGGTTTAGTGAAGAAGTTCCAATGTTAGATAAAGCTATAGAAATTGCTTCAAGAGCTGATATTTTAATTATTATTGGCACTTCAATGCAAGTATACCCAGCTGCAAGTTTAATTCATTTTATAAAACCTAAAACTCCTATATATTTTATTGATCCAAAACCTTCTATTCAAGAAAATCAATTCTCAGATTTAACTGTTATTGCAGAAAAAGCGTCAATTGGTGTTATGAAATTAGTTACTGAATTAATTGACTAATCATTAAAAACAACTCCCCTTTTGAAATTTGACTTCCCATTTCAATTAATTTAAAGACTTCTAAATTTCGATCTTTAGTATATTTCTTTGAAGCTTTAAAATAATCAATACTATCATTTAGTGGGTTTTTTAAAAACCAATCAAAATCTGAACCTGTCTCTTATACACATCT
>SDWL01000010.1 GCA_004195315.1 Lutibacter sp. | reverse complement strand
AGATGTGTATAAGAGACAGGTATATGAAGAGATTTCATTAGAAACTACTGAAGATTTTGTGATAACTTCAATGACTTCAGAAAAAGTAGAAGAACCAACACAAATTTATGAAGAAGAAAATCAAATTTCTTTAACGTTCGATTTACCAATCACAGAAATTAACAAGAAACCTAAATTTGAAGAACCTAAAATTAACATTAATACTATTGAAGTTTTTGATCATCAAGTTTTAAAACCAATAAAGGAAGTTAAGGAAGATGTATATTTTTCGTTGGAAGATTATACAGAATTAGAAGATAATTTAACGAAAGCTTCTAAACCAAGTTTTGTTAAGGAAGGAGTTAATGAAGATTTAAATTTTACACTAAGATCTGAATCTAAAACGGGAGGTATTAAAAATCAAGAGGTTATAGGTCACAAAGAAATTAACCCTTTGGAATTAACTATTGATGAATTGCAAAAAAGAGCAGCGCACAGAAAAGAAGAAATGAGAAATTTCAACTATAAATTTGTAAATAGAGTAAATAAAAATATTGATGAAATAGGAAAAGAACCAGCGTATAAACGAATGGGAGTTCAATTAGATGAAACCTCACATTCTTCAGAAATTAACCAATCTAGAACTACATTACAGATTGATGATAATGATGAAATACAATTTCGTTCAAATAATTCATTTCTACATGATAATGTAGATTAAAACGTAGCCCAAAGATGAGTAACCTTAGATGATTTTTCTAAGTTTTGGACTCGAAAATCTTTATGAATATTAAGGATTTTCGGGTTCTTTTTTTTTATCTTCGCAGTACCAAAAAAATATATTATGAGCTTGCAACAAGAATTAATGATGAAATTGAAAGAAGCTATGAAAGCAAAAGATGCAATAGCTTTAGAATCTTTAAGAGCCATTAAATCTGAAATATTATTAGTTCAGACAAAAGGTGGCGCTTCAAATGAATTGACTAAAGAAGAAGAAATTAAATTGCTTCAAAAATTAGTTAAACAAAGAAAAGATAGTGCAGCAATTTATAAAGAGCAAGGTAGGGGAGATTTAGCAAAACCGGAATTAGCTCAAATAGCAATAATTTCTCAATTTTTACCTGAGCAAATGAGTGAAGAAGAATTGAAAAAAGTAATTGCTGATATTATGAAAACAGTAGGAGCAACATCAATAAAAGATATGGGGAAAGTTATGGGGATGGCTTCAAAACAGCTAGAAGGTAAAGCTGATGGTAAAGCAATTTCAACAGCAGTAAAACAACTTTTAGTATAATTTAAATTTGGCCTCGTGGCGCAACTGAATAGCGCACTGGATTTCGGCTCCAGCGGTTACAGGTTTGAATCCTGTCGGGGTCACATTATATAAACTCAAACCTTTGTTATTATTAAGGATTTGAGTTTTGTTTTTATAAGTGTGTGTGTTTATGTGTGTGTTTTTCATAAAAGGTTCTTATATGCCATTTAAATAGATATTTAAACTAAGTATTATATATCTTTGGGAAATCTAAACTTTTAAAGTTTGAAAATTTATTTTTTTATTTTTTTATTTTTTTTTACACTAGCATTCCCTTGCTATAGTAACACTGCCCCTTCTTTTTTAAATATATCAATAAAGAATCTTCAGCAAAATATTGATGTTGAAATATCAAATACTTCTAGTGATCTTCTCATAGATACATTAAAAACTGTACCTCCTAATTATTTTATTGAGCAATTTGATAATACAAAAGGTCTTTCAAATAGTTCAATAAATACAATATTCCAAGACTCTGAAAATTTAGTGTGGATTGGAACCTGGGATGGCTTAAACAGGTATGATGGTAATAATTTTAAAATTTTCAGACCAGAATTAAATAATGAAAATAGCCTTAGTAATCAAGTAGTATTAAAAATAGTTGAAGATAATACTGGTTTAATATGGGTGTTAACTATGCATGGCATAAATAGCTATAACAAAAGATCTAATACATTTCAGCGATATTATTTTTCGAGTAAAAATGAATTTACTTTATCAGAGAGTGAATTCAATATGGCCGTTGACAACTCTAATAGTGTTTTTTGTGCTGTAAAAGACTGGGGTTTGGGTTATTTTAATGGTAGTGAGTTTCAAAAGATTGGAGTTCATAATTTACCTTTAAGCGCTGTAAAAAATATGGAGTTTGCCACTTCAGGAGAATTATTACTATTATTTGAGAATAATGATTTATTCTCATTAAAGTTTCAAACAAAAGAAACCGGAAGAAAAGTAGTTTTAAAATCAGAAAAAATTTCAAATAATATTCGCGCATTTGAAATATTTCCAAATCAAAAAATAGGCATTATTTCTTTGGATGGTGAGGTTGTAATTCATTCATTATCTGATCAGAAAGTGATAAAAATCAACTCTAAAAAAGTTCAAAATATTATCGGAAAAACATCTGAAGGACTTATTTTTTCAAATAAAAATGAATACTTTACTGTAAATAATTCAGGAATTATCAAGAACCAATCATGGTTTAAACATTTAGATAAACAAGTTATAACAACGTTAATTCAGGGTACAGAAAATGTGGTTTGGGCAGGAACTGATGGAAACGGTCTTTTAAAAATGTATCCATACAGAAAATCATTTAATTTAATTTCAACAGCACAGGTTCCTGAATTAGATGGTGGTATAGTTCGTGCATTTTCGGAAGCTAAAGGGAATTCATTTTTTGTAGGAACAAAAGGGAAAGGGTTGTTTAAATTCGATTCAGAATTTTATCTAAATCCGAATAAATCACTAAAATATGATATTTTTAATGAAGGTAACAGTTCAATTAATAATGCTGTTTTTGCACTTTGTAAAGGTCAGGATGATTTAATTTTTATAGGAACAGATGGAGAAGGTATTAGTGTCTTTGATTTAAAGAAATCTAAAGTAATCAATTGGTCTGAAATTTTGGATAGTGAGTTATATGAATATTTTAAGTCAACTTATGCAATTTATCAAGATGAGTCTGGGTTTATTTGGCTTGGAACAAATGGTTATGGTTTAATACGTTTAAAAATAGAGCGAATTGGAGGGAAATTAAAAGTAACTTATTTTAAAATATACCGAGCAGGAAGTGAAGAGAATAAAGCTCTGAGTAGTAATATCATTTTTTCAATTATTCCAAAAAATGAAGATGAACTATGGATTGCTACTAGGTTAGGAGGGTTAAATCTGTTTAATATAAAGTCTGAGTTGTTTAAGGTGTATAAAAATGACAAGAACAACCCACAAAGTATTTCAAATAATGACATTCTATGCTTATATACTGATGCAAATGATAACCTTTGGATTGGAACAAGTTTTGGATTGAACTTATTAAAAGACAAAAAGAATGAAGATGTTTTTTTTAAGAGCTTTACAGTCAAAGAAGGACTTCCAAATAATACTATTCATGGAATTGTATCTGATAAAAATAATAATCTTTGGATAAGTACTAATTTTGGTTTGTCTAATTTTATTGTCAACAATCAAAAATTTATCAATTTCACAAAACAAGAAGGGTTACAAAATAATGAATATGCTGATGGGGCTTATTATAAAGACAATACAACCGGTTACGTTTTTATGGGTGGTATTAAAGGGTTTAATTATTTTTTACCTTCTAAGCTTGAGGAGTCTAAGTTCATTCCAAACATTCTTATTGATAAAATAAGCGGACAAAATCAAGCGATTCCATATGACCAAGGATTAGTAATATCTCCCAATTCAAAAACATTTGACGCTATAGTTTTAGAACATAATCAAAACTTTTTTGATATTGAGTTAGCTGCTTTAACATACATAAATAGTGAAAAATGTCAATACGCTTATAAATTAGATAATTTTGATCAGGATTGGAATCTTATAAATAATAGAAAGATTATTTCCTATACCAACGTGCCGCATGGAAATTATTCCTTATGGATAAAATGGTCTAATAGTGATGGGGTATGGTCTAACGAAATAAGAGCGATAGATATAAAAATTAAGGCTGTATTTTGGCAATCCAACATAGCTATTGCAATTTATTTAGTATTAGTTATTGTTTTGATATTGTTTGTAGTAAGTTATTACCAAAAGCGCGAATCTTTAAAAAGAACGATTCTTTTTAGAAAAAGAGATGAAGAAATTCATCAAAATCAACTTACTTTTTTCACCAATATAGCCCATGAATTACAAACCCCATTAACATTAATTGTTGGCCCAGCTCAAAAACTTTCAGAATCAATACCAACCGATGAAAAAAATTATAGGTTTATAAAAATGATTCAAAGAAGTTCTTCACGCTTACTTTTGTTAACACAGCAGTTACTAGATTTTAGGAAAGCAGAATACCATCATTTGGAAGTGACTGTTAAGCAATTTGATCTTGTTGATTTAATGGAGCAAGTAGTTGAATTATTCGATGAATGGGCTCTTCAGAAAAATATTGATTATAAAGTGGAGATGCCAACGGAATTAATAGGTTGGTTTGATAAGGATAAGATAGAAAAAATTGTTTTTAATCTGTTATCTAATGCTTTTAAGTACACTCCTATTGAGGGCACTATATTATTTAAAATTTCAAAAGATACAACTAGATCAAATGCTATAAAAATCGAGGTTATTAATTCTGGTATTGGGATACCAAAAGATAAATTAGATTCAATATTTATGCGGTTTTTCCTTGCTGAAAAAGAAGAAGGTTTACAAAATGATTTGTATAGAACAGGTATTGGATTGGCATATACAAAGAAAATTGTGGAAGTGATGAAAGGGGAGATTGGTGTAGAGAGCAAAAAAAACAAGCAAACAACTTTTACAGTTATTTTACCAAGTGATAATGATGCTTTTACATCGAAAGAAATGGATGTGGAAGAAAAACAGGTAATTATTTCTCACCATCTTCAAAATATGCTTGTTGAAACACCGAGTGAATCAGATAAACATTTAAATAAATCATCTTCTCTGGATTCTATATTGAATATGAAAAAAACAGTGCTAATTGTTGAAGATGAAAGAGAGATACAGAAGCTTCTGATTGAGCTTTTAAAAGAACAATATAGTATATTAATTGCTTCTAATGGGGTTGAGGCTTTAGAAATAATTAAAAAGAAAATTCCAGATATAATTATAAGCGATGTAATGATGCCTGAAATGGATGGTTTAGAATTTTGTAGAAGAATTAGAAATAAAAATGAAACCTGCCATATCCCTTTTATAATGCTTACAGCAAAGAACTCTGTTATAAACCGTATTGAAGGTATTGAAAGTGGGGCTAATTCTTTTATTTCCAAACCGTTTTACCCAGATCATTTGCTTATAAGAGTTCAAAAATTGATAGAGGAAAAAGAGAAGCTAAAAAGCCACTTTTCTAAAGGCTCATTTATTGAAAATGTAACAAGTCTTCCTGTAGATGATAATGATAAAGAATTTATGAGAAAAGTAATTGAAATGATTCAAGCAAATATAGAAAGTGAAAACCTTCAGAGTTTATATCTAGAACAGGAATTAGGAATGAGTAGTTCGCATTTATACCGAAAGGTAAAGCAATTATTTGGTTTAGCCCCTGGTGATTTAATTAGAAGTATAAGGCTAAAACATGCAGCTGAACTTCTTCGAAAAAGTTCATTAACCGTTTCTGAAGTATGTTATAAATGCGGTTTTAATAACCGTTCTTATTTCTACAGAGAGTTTAAAAAAATGTATCACATTACACCTAAAGTTTATCAAATAAAAAACACTTCGAATTAATCACACATTGCAATCGTCTAATTTTAAGCCTGTTGAATGCGAGTGTACATTATTGGTGAGATAGTGTACATACTTAAATGCTTCTTCCCTTTAAATTTACATCGAAATCGATTGAGTTGTTTTTATTTCAATTTATTTTTAATCAATTTTTTTTATAAAATGAAAGATATTAATCAAATTATTAACCAACATAAAACCTCTTATAATGAATAAACATATTTTGTATAATCTGCTGTTGGTATTCACTGTACTATTTAGTGGCACCTTATTAGCACAGAACGTCACAGGAATAGTTTCTGATAAAAATAGTCCTTTGCCAGGAGTAAATGTTATTGTAAAAGGAACTTTAAATGGCACTTCTACTGATTTTGACGGGAAATACAGTCTTCAAAATGTAGATGATACTTCCGTTTTAGTCTTTAGTTATATGGGCTATATCACAAATGAAATTGTGGTAAATGGAAATAAAATAGTAAATGTAATATTAGCTGAAGACTCTCAATCGCTTGATGAAATTGTAGTGGTTGGATACGGAACACAAAAGAAGAGTGATGTTACTGGGGCAATAACTTCGGTGAATATTGAGTCTTTCGAAAAAACGGTCTCGCCTTATGCTACTCAGGCTCTTCAAGGTCTTGTAGCTGGTGTTAATGTAACTTCTAATACTGGTGCTCCTGGTGAAGGAGCGCAAATAAGAATTAGGGGAATTGGGTCTATAACAGGAGGAAACACACCTTTATATATTGTAGACGGAGTTCCTACTAAAAATGCGATGGACTATCTTTCTCCATTAGATATAGAAAATATAAGTGTATTAAAGGACGCTGCTTCAGCTGCTATTTATGGGTCAAGAGCCAATAATGGGGTTGTAATTATAACCACAAAAAAAGGTAAAAAGGGCAGTGCGGGTAAAATTACTTTCAGTTCCAATATTGGAGTTCAAGAAGAAGGAAAGTTAACAAAAATGGCTAATACGGCTCAATATGTAGAAGTTTATAATGAAGCTGCTATTAATGATAACGCTTTACTTCCTGCAGATCAAGTGATTTTGCATAGAAAATTAATAGGGTCTGAATATGCTCAAACGCTGTCTGATGTTAATCATTTAGACCAAATTTTTAGGAAAGCTTCCTTAAAGCAATATCATTTGGGATTTAGTGGAAGTTCAGAAAAAACCACTTATAATATTTCTGGAGGGTACTTCAATCAAGAAGGAATATTATTAGGAAGCAGTTATGAGAAAATTACAGGGAAAATCAGCCTAAATACTGAAGTGAAAAGTTGGTTAAGTGCAGGAGTTAACTTGAATGTTTATAAAGATGAAAATCAAATTGTTGGTAGTTCAGGTGATGGTTTTGGAGGTAATGGAGGAAGTGCTGTAAGATATGCTTTCTTCAGAACATCAGCAATACCTGTATATGATAGCAATGGCGAATATGTTGATCTTCCAGATTATCCAGGATTTTTTGGAGATGGGTATAATCCGGTGGGCTTATTAGAAAATCAGGATAATTTCAGGGAAAACAATGGTCTCTTTGGAGATATAAATTTCAGATTTAAAATCTCTGACCAATTATCTTTAACCTCTACATTTGGTTTAGACAGATCTAATTTTAAACAGAGAAGATTTAATAAAACTTGGGGAACTGGAGATAGAATCAATAATCCAAATTCTTTAGCCTTAACTACTAATTTGATCTCTAATTGGTCTATGAGTAATGTGTTAAATTACAACCAATCCTTTAATGATGTACATAATTTTAGCGCTGTTTTAGGTGCTGAAACCATTGGAAATAAAGCACAAACAGTTCTGGCAACTGATAGAGGTTTTTCAGATCAAAATAGATTGTTGGTTAGTCTTGGAAATGGAAATGGAATAAAAACCAATTATCAAAGTATTGGAGAGAGTAGATTGCAGTCTTTCTTTGGACGTATAAATTATAATTATGATGAAAAGTATTTTGTTTCTTCTTTGATAAGAAGAGACGGTTCGTCAAAATTTAAAGAAGGAAATAGATGGGGTACTTTTTATTCTGCATCTCTTGGATGGCGTGTAGATAAAGACTTTTTTAAAGATGTAGATGCTTTAAGTAGTTGGATGTTGAGATTGGGTTATGGTTCTGTAGGGGATCAGGAAATTCCAAATTTTGCTTATTTGGAATTAATTGGAAATAATTTTAATTATCCATTTGGAAATGTTAGCCAACCAGGGAGTACAACGGTGTCCTTAGGAAATGAAAACTTACAATGGGCCACCAGTAATCAAATTGATATTGGAAGTGATATTAGCTTGTTCAAGGGTAAGTTGAAGGTAATATTTGATTATTACAGAAAGACTACCGAAAACATGTTATTACAAATTTCCATTCCTTCTTCTAGCGGTTATGCTAAACCACCGGTTTATAATTCTGGAAAAGTACTAAATAGTGGTTTTGAACTTGAGGTGAATTATAACAATCGTGTTTCAGAAAATTTTAGTTATTCTATAAAAGCAAACGCTGCCTTGTTGAATAACGAAGTTATGGAATTGGAAAACCCAATTTTAGGAGGGCGAATTGACAATAGTGTTTTTGCTACTAAAACAGAAGAGGGACATTCTATTGGATCATTCTACCTGTATGAAATGGATGGAATTTTTCAAAATGAAACAGATGTAATTACACATGCTTTTCAAGGAAATGGTATCCTTCCAGGAGATGTCAAATATAAAGATCAAAATGGTGATGGCTTAATAAATGATTTGGATAGAACCCATGTTGGAAGCCCTATCCCAGATGTGACTTTTGGGTTAAATACAGAGATCAACTATAAAAATTTAGATCTGTCAATATTCGTAGCAGGTGCTTATGGACAAGAATTATACTACCAAATAGCAACAGATATAGAAGGGTTTTATAGACCTTTTAATGTAACAAAAAGATATTATGATGAACGCTGGACAGGTGAGGGTACTAGTAATACGCAACCTAGAGCCTCATGGAGTGCTAAGGGGAATAACACAAAGCCTTCAACACGTTTCTTAGAAGATGGTTCATATATAAGGTTGAAAAATATACAGCTTGGATATAATTTCCCTGAAAAAATTTATAAAAAATTAAAAATGGATAGGCTAAGAGTTTATACAACAGTTTCAAACCTATTTACTTATACTAAATATCCTGGTTTAGACCCAGAGTTTTCTACGAGTGATAATGCTAAAGGAGAAGGAGATTTAGCCTCTGGAATAGACTGGGGTACATACCCTAACGCTGTTTCTTTAACATTAGGAGTTCAATTAACTTTTTAATAATTATGAAGATGAAAAAATTAAATAAGATACTTTCTTTCTCAGTTATAATGGTATTATTTATGAGTTGTAATGATTTTTTAGATGTTGAACTCGAAGGAGAATATACGTCCTCATCATTTTACAAAACAAAGGAACATGCAATTTCAGCAATAAATTCAACCTATCAAATAACTGCATTTAATACTTCGAACAATAATGTTTGGGTTTTTGGTGATGTGGCATCAGATGATGCTGTGAAAGGTGGTAATGATGGAGATCAAAGTGATATTGGTTTTGTAAATGATTTTAATGTTAATACAGATAACGGGGCTATTGAAGCTTTATGGAAACATTATTACGAAGGTATTTCTAGAGCAAATAACGTAATTTATTACGTACCAAATATCGAGATGGATGTTGACTTGCAAGCACAAATAATTGGAGAGGCTAAGTTTTTAAGAGCCTATTTTTATTATCACCTTAGCAATATTTTTGGAGAAATCCCTTTAAAGATAGCTCCTGCGTTAAATACTGGAGATCTTAATATACCAAAATCAACAGTTGAGGAAATTTACATTCAAATGGAGAAGGATCTTTCAGAAGCAGCTACTGCGCTTCCAGTAAGTTATTCAGCCTCTGAAGTTGGAAGAGCAACAAAAGGGTCAGCCTTAGGACTACTTGCTAAAATTTATCTTTTTCAAGAAAAATGGGATCTTGCCCTTCAGGCAACAAATAGTGTTGGAGATTTAGGATATTCACTTGTTGATAATTACAGTCAGAATTTTAATATTGCTTTTGAAAATAACCAGGAATCGGTCTTTGAAATTCAGCACTTAGGTGGTCAGGTACCATTTGTGGGGACTTACTTAAATCAATATTTTTCACCTAACATTGTTAATGGATACTTTTTTAATGCTCCTACTGAAGATTTTGTAAATGAATTTGAAGTAACAGTAGGTCAAGTAGTAGACCCTAGATTAGATTACACTGTTGCAAGAGCTGGAAATAAATGGGTTGATGGAACAGCGTTTTTACCTGAATGGTCTCCAGCAACTGGTTTCTTGGGTAAAAAACATGTACAGAGCATAAGTGATAATCCAATAGGTGACGGGGATTTAAATTACACTTTTATGAGATATGCTGAAATTTTATTAATAAAAGCAGAAGCTTTGAATGAGTTGAATAGATCAGCAGAAGCTTTAGTTCCACTTAATGATGTTAGAAAACGCGCTCGTGAATCTTATTTATTTGATGAAGAACTTCCAGGTTACGGTGTTATCCCAAATGATTTATTGTCAGATTTTACCAATACGAATCAATCTTCTGTAAGACATGCTATTCGCCATGAGAGAAGAGTAGAATTAGGTATGGAATTCCATAGGTTTTATGACTTAATGAGATACGGTAAAATATATGCAGAACAAGCATTAAGTGACACTGAATTTAATTATACGCAACACAGGTATTTCCCAATACCTCAAAGTGAAATTGATACAAATACAAATATTTAAAATTAACATAAACACAAGAATTAATTTAAACAATTAGAATTATGAAATTAACAGAATTTTTAAAATCGAAAGTAGTAGTATTAGCAATCCTTATGGGTGGAGCTTTACTATTGAACAGCTGTGGTGGAAGTGATGATGACCCAGTTTTACCAACAATTGAAAAAGCAGCTTTGAATGCGGCAATCAGTTCTGCTGAAACTGCTATTTCTTCTGCTGTTGAAGGAACAGCTGAAGGTCAATTTGTTTATGGATCAAAAGATGCATTACAAGCTGCTATTGATTTAGCACAAGGAGTGTTAGATAATCCAAATTCAACACAAACTGCAATTGATAATACTGTAATTGCTATAAATGCGGCATTAACTGCATTTGAAGATAGTGCAATTGTACCAATAGACCCAGCAAATCTTGTTGGACATTGGACTTTTGATGAAGGTGATGGAACTACAGTTTCAGATTTTTCAGGAAATAACTTTACTGGAACTTTTGGAAGTGAAGCTCTTTTTGGTGCAGGGACTACAACTTGGACAGCAGACAGATATGGTAATGCTGGTAAAGCACTTCTTTTCAACGAAGGAGCAAAAGTTACAATTCCTTATAATGCATCATTGAATCCATCTGTAATGTCAATTTCTGTTTGGGTAAGTATTGCTGAACAGAAAAACAATCGTTTTATGGGATTACATTCTTGGAATGGATACAAATTTGAAGTTCAGGACGGAATGAAACCATTTTTTACTGCAGCAACAGTTGTTGATGATATTCATAATAGAGATTCTGATCCAGTTTTAGAATTAAACACTTGGTACCATTTAACAGTAACTTTTGGTGAAGGAAATATGACATTCTATGTTAACGGAACAAAAACAATAATATGGGAGGATGCACCTGGTACATTGGCAACTGTTACCGGTCATGATTTGGTATTTGGTGTTGGATCAAGTAAATATGCGGCTATCATTGAAAATTACGATACAGATAAAATTATTCCTGCTGAGTGGGGAGGTTATTTAAATGGATCAATGGATGAAGTAAGAATTTACAAATCAGTTTTAACAGCTTCACAAGTTCAAAGTATTTACGATACTGAAAAAGTTCCTAATTAAATAAAATTTTCATTTCTATAGAGAATTAAGAGTTGATATTATAATTAGAGAGATGCTTTAAAAGGCATTTCTCTAATTATTTTATAGATTTTTAAAAAAGTAATAACATTCATCGTGTTGAATTGTTTTGGTATAAAACATTCAAAATTAGAATGAAGAAGGAAGTCCTATGCTGAATTTTCATGTTTTTAGTAGACATTTAATAGCAAAGGCGATAACTATAAATTGTAAGAGATGTTATTTTTTAGTGAAAATAGAGTAAGTATACTGCTTTTAATGCTGTTAATTTTCGTTTCATGTGATAAGAAAGAGGAAATAGTAGAAAACCCCTCTGTTAATGGAAGTATAAATTTCACTCATTTTAATCATCTTTATCAAGAAATAAAATTCAAAGGAAAAGAAGTGGGAATAGTTCATATATATAGTGAATATCCCAATTATGAGTTTGCCATAGAACCAAACGAAGGATTTACTTGCGTAGATGATGTTGCTAGAGCAATTGTGCTGCTATCTAAATATACAATGCTAAATCCCAATGACGAAAACAAACTCATAAAAATAAAAAAACTTACCGAATTTGTATTGCTAATGCAGCATTCAAATGGTTATTTTAATAATTTTATTTGGCATGATTTATCTATAAACACTACTTATAGAACTTCTATTGCTGAACTTAATTGGTGGTCATTAAGGGCTTTATGGGCATTGGAATATGCCTATCCTTTAGTTCAATCAGACACTGAATTAGCACAGAGAATTGAATTAGCTGTTGAAAAATTGCTTACCAATATCAAAAGTGATTTACCTGTTGGTAATTTACAAACTGAGTTTCATGAAAATATGGAACTTCCTACTTGGTTACCTCAAAAATATGCCTCAGATCAAGCTGCATTATTGATATTAGGGCTGTTAAAGAATTACCAAAGAACTTCTGATACAGAAGTAAAAGATCTTATCGATGCCATGGCAAAAGGTATTTTAAAAACCCAGAGAGGAGATAAATATAACTATCCTTATGGAGTCTTTATGAGCTGGCAAAATTTATGGCATGCCTGGGGTAATTCCCAATCCTATGCCTTATTGAAGGCAGGAAGAGAATTTAATAATATAGAATATATTGAAAGTGCATTAAAAGAAATTGATAATTATTATCCTAACATATTGAATAATGGATATGCAGAAGCTTTTTGGTTGACAAAAAATGGAAATAATTATAGCGAAATTAAAAGAAATAGTTTTCCTCAAATAGCCTATGGTTTACGTCCAATGGTTTGGGCATCATTAGAGGCTTATCAATATTCGAATGATATAAATCATTTGGATTTGGCAAAAAAATTTAAATCATGGCTTTCAGGAAATAATGAAGCTAATAAAGTCATGTATAACCCTTCAACGGGTATTTGTTTTGATGGAATCGTGGGCCCAGGGGAAGTAAACAGAAATTCAGGAGCTGAGTCAACCATAGAAGGTTTATTGATCTTATTGGAAATGGAAAATTTCAATTAGTAAATAGCGATGAAAGAAAAGAGAAAAGTGACTAGATTAATTTAGTTACTAAAAAATATATAATAATTGAAGAAATGACAGACATAGCAAATAGATATAAGCAAAACCCTTTATTATCCCCAAAGGATTTAAAGCCTAGTAACGAAAACATGATTATTGAATGTTTATTGAATCCTGGTGTATTTGAGTTTGAAGGTAAAACTTGGCTACTAATTCGTGTTGCTGAGCGAACAATTCAAAAGGAAGGAATTTTATCTGTTCCAATTTATAATGATAAGGGAGAAGTAGAGATAATAGATTTTGATCTTAAAGATCCAAAGTTAGATGCTGCTGACAGTAGAGTTATTAACTATGATGGTACTGACTATTTAACAACAATATCTCACCTACGATTAGTTTGTAGTGTAGATGGTATTAATTTTGAGGAAGCAGCAGATTATCCTTCACTCTTTGGAGAAGGCGAATATGAATCTTATGGTATTGAAGATTGTAGGGTGGCTAAAATAGATGACACATTTTATCTTACCTATACAATGGTTTCAGCTAATGGAGTAGGTGTTGGATTGAGAACAACCAAAGATTGGAAAGTATTTAAAAAAGAAGGGATGATTTTAAGTCCTCACAATAAAGATTGTGCAATTTTTGAAGAAAAAATAAACGATAAATTTTACACATTACATAGACCAAGTAGCCCTGAATTAGGAGGTAATTATATTTGGTTAGCTGAATCATTTGATGGTATTCATTGGGGAAATCATAAATGCATTGCCAAAACACGTGCAGGAAAGTTTGATAGCAAGCGTTTAGGAGCAGGAGCAGCACCAATTAAAACAGAAAAAGGTTGGTTAGAAATATATCACGGAGCTACCAATGAAAATAGATATTGTTTGGGAGCTATCTTATTAGATCTTAAAGATCCATCAATAGTTTTAGCACGCTCAGAAGAACCAATTATGGAACCTATAGCACAATATGAGCAAACAGGTTTTTTTGGGAACGTAGTTTTTACAAACGGTCATAAAGTTATAGGTGATACTGTTTATATGTATTATGGTGCTTCAGATGAGTTTGTTTGTCAAGCCCAATTTTCAATAAAAGAAATATTATCCAAATTAGATATATAATGAGTAAAATAGAATCAGTAAAATTTAAAGATTTTTCAAGAAATGCAAAAATATTAATATTTACAAATATTATTTATGCTTTTGTACTACCGGTAATAGATATTTTTGTTGCCTCTTATATTATGCGAAATTCAAACGACCCAGCTAAAGTAATGTTTTATCAATTAGCTATTTATACAGGTATTCCAATTACTTTTTATTTAAATGGATTTCTATTGAATAGATTTGACGTTAAAAAATTATTTTCGCTTGGTATGATATTAAGCGGTGTTTCTATGGTATTTATGATGTCTTTAAAAGAGATTAATTATTACGGATTAGTTGGAGCAGGTTTAATTATGGGAATGTCTTTTGGGTTGTATTGGGCCAACAGAGACTATTTGGTATTATCCACTACAAAAGATAAGACACGGAATTTTTATTACGGTTTAGAAACTTTTTTCTATACTATAATAGCTTCCATTGTACCTTTAATTATTGGATGGTATTTAATAAAAGGAAACGGATCAACAGATGAAGGTATTAATACAGGATACAGAGTAGTTACAGGTGTTGTATTTATTATTACAATTATAGCCTCAATAGTATTTCATTTTGGAAATTATGACAAGCCTAAAAGTGAAAAATTCCTATATTTCAAATTTCATAAACTATGGAATAAAATGATGCAATTAGCATTATTAAAAGGACTTGCACAAGGGTTTATAGTAACAGCTCCTGCAATGCTAATGATGAAATTTTTTGCCTCTGAAGGAGCACTAGGAACTGCACAATCTATTGGCGCAATTTTGGCGGCATTTGTTATGCTTATTTTGGGGAAAATTTCAAAACCTAAACATAGATTAACTATTTTTAGTGTTGGACTTGTATTATTTTTCTTAGGTTCTTTTATTAATGGTTTGTTATTTAATTCAGTAGGTGTAATTATTTTTATGTTTTTGTTGTTAATGGCGAGACCTTTACTAGATATTGCATACTTTCCTATTCAACTTAAAGTAATTGATTTACTTTCAAAAATTGAAAACAGAAATGAGTTTTCTTACATTTTGAATCATGAATTTGGATTATTTGTAGGTCGTTTTTTAGGCGCTGGTACTTTTTTAGCTCTTGCGTTTTATATAAATGCAGACATTGCTTTAAGATATGCGTTATTAATAATAGGAGTACTTCAATTAATTTCTATAATTATTGCAAAACAACTTTTAAAACAACAAAATAAATTAGAGAATGAGAATTTATAAAATAGTTAGTGTTTTAGTAATTACAGCAAGTATATTCCTTATATCTTGTAGTAAAACCACTTCAAAATTTGAAGTTGTTAATCCGGTTGAACAAGTTTTTATTGACCGAGTAAATGAAATGCCAAATCTTCCTGAGCCATTTAAAATATTAGACTTTAATCAATTGGCAAAAGATTACGATGCGAAAGTGTATGACCCTAATCAAACGGGTGATTATTGGCCATTAGTTTGGAAAGATAATTCACGTAAAAACTTTGATCAGGAAACCTATGGAATTTATACGGCTATGGGAGATGTTAGACAAGGGACAGAAAATTATAAAGGAATTTTTCATGAATCTTTAGCCAGTTTTGGTTCTGTGTTGGGTGCAAGTATGGTTGGTATTAATAAGTCAAACCAAGCAGGTGAGAATTATGTTGGAATGTTGAAAAATTATTTTAATAGTGATACAAAGTGGAATATTATGATGAATAATACCAGCCCTGAAGTAGCACAACTTGGAGGTGGTTATGCTAGAGATTGGTGGTATGATGTATATCCAAACGTCATGTTTTACGCTGTAGCTGATTTTTATCCAGAAGAAAAAGGGTATGACAATTTATTACAAACGATAGCTGATCAATTTTATAAAGCGGATACTATTTTAAATGGGAATTATGACTATTCATTTTTTGATTATTCAACAATGGAACCTAAAAAGAATTGGATTTGTACACAGCAAGATGTTGCTGCAGGTCATTCTTATGTATTGTATTCAGCCTATCAAAAATTTCAAGATCCTAAATATTTAGAAGGAGCAAAATCATCAATAGAGGCGCTTTTGAATCAAGAGGATAATTATTTTTATGAAATATTAATGCCTTTTGGAGCATATGTTGCCGCAAGAATGAATGCAGAACAAGGAACTAATTATGATTTTTCGAACATATTAAACTGGACTTTTAATGGTGATTCAGTATGCCGTGAGGGATGGGGAGTACTTGTTGATAATTGGAATGGATACGATGTTTCAGGATTAGTTGGTAGTACAACTCACAATGGCGGTTTTGGGTTTTTGATGAATACCTATGACACTATGTGGCCATTGGTACCAATGGTTCGTTATGATCAACGTTATGCCAATACTATTGGAAAATGGATGTTAAATGCTGCAAATGCATCTCGTTTGTTTTACCCAAATGAAATTCCAGACGAACACCAAACAATTCCAGAGGAAAAAGAACACACAAAAGGTGTAATTGCTTATGAAGGTTTAATAAAAAAAGCACATTATGAGCAATATGAACATATTAAAGCTCCTGTGGCCATTGGAGATGGAATGCATTGGAATAAAGACAATCCAAAAGTATCTCAGTTTAGTGTATATGGAAGTGGGCACGTAGGAATTGCAGGATCAATTATTTCAAGAACAAATATTGAAAATATTTTACAATTAGATTTATTGGCAACAGATTTCTATAAAGCAAAAGCTTTTCCAAGTTATTTGTATTATAATCCGAATGTTGAGGCTAAAGAGGTTACAATTTCAGTAGGAGAAAATCAAGTAAAGATATACGACACTACTAAAAGAGCATTTATTTCAACAAAAGCAACAGGAGATTTTACTTTTACAATGGAAAAGGAAAATGCAGCAGTTTTAATATTTGTACCTGAAAAAGCTAAAATTGAAATAAGAGAAGGGAAATTGTATGCAGATGATGTTGTGATAGATTATCGCTATGAAATATAGATAAAACAAGCGCTAAAATTAATTTAAAAAATAGATCCAATCAATTTATGAGAACCTTTTTATATTTTTTTATTGTACTATTTATGATGAGTTCTTGCAGTTCAAAGTCTGAAACAGACAATGTAAAGCAGTGGTGGAAAGAAACAGTTTTCTATCAAATTTATATGCCAAGTTATAAAGACGGTAATGGCGATGGCTTTAGTGATTTTAAAGGAATAACATCTAAACTTGATTATATAGAGTCTTTAGGTGTAAAAGGTATTTGGTTAACACCATTTCAAAAATCTCCAAAAGTAGATAATGGATATGACGTTGCGGATTATTATGCGATTGACTCAACATATGGAACACTTGATGATTTTAAAATTTTTATAAAAGAAGCCCATAAAAGAGATATCAAGGTTATAAAAGATGTAGTTGTTAATCATACTTCTACTGAATCAAAATGGTTTCAAGAGTCTAGAAAATCCAAAGACAATCCATATCGGGATTATTATATATGGAAAGATAGTCCTAATAACTGGGAGTCATTTTTTGGAGGTACAGCTTGGGAACTAGATAGTATTACAAACCAGTATTACTATCATCAATTTGATGTGAAAATGGCAGATCTTAATTGGGGTAACCCAAAAGTTGTTGAAGAAATTCAAGATGTTTTAAGATTCTGGCTAGATCTTGGGGTTGATGGTTTTAGACTTGATGTTATTAATTTTTTGACCACAGATGGAATAACGATTGACAATCCATTTGATGAAAATGGAAAGCAGAAGCACATACATGATATTGATCAAAAAGGTGTGAAAGAAGCTATGAAAATTATTAAGAAAACCATCAATGAATATGATAATCGTTTTATTGTAGGAGAGATAGGTAGTGATAAAATTGAAGTACTTAAACAATATCAAGGTTCAGAATTATTAGATGTAGTTTTTAACTTTAATTTTGGGAGTATAAAAGAATTTTCAGCTCAAAGAATCTTTGATGAATTACAGAGCATGGAAAATAATATGAGCAATTATCCAACGTTGTTTTTTGGAAGTCATGATATGCCTCGTTTAATAAGTCGTTTGGCCGAAAATAACCCTAAAAGAGCCGAGGCGTTGGCAGCTTTAATATTAACAGCTAAGGGAGTTCCATTTATTTATTATGGTGAAGAGATTGGAATGGAAAATATAGTTGCCAATTCCATTGATGAAATGAAAGATGTACAAGGTCATACTCAGTATAAATTAGCCTTAAAAGAAGGGAAGTCAAAGGAAGATGCTCTTGTCTTTGGAAATGAACATAACAGAGATAAGTCAAGAAGCCCAATGCAATGGAATAGCAGTTTATATGCAGGTTTTTCTCAAAATGAACCATGGATAAAAGTACATCAAAACCATAGCAAATTAAATGTAGCTGACTTAGAGAATGTTGAAAATCTGTCTCTTATACACATCT
>SDWL01000192.1 GCA_004195315.1 Lutibacter sp. | reverse complement strand
CAGAACTAGTAAAACCTATGCAAGTAGAATTAGAAAATGCAGGTTTTAAATCTTTACATTCAGCTGAAGAAGTTGAAGAAATTTTAAAAAAAGAAGGAACAACGTTAGTTGTTGTAAACTCAGTTTGTGGTTGTGCAGCAGGTACAGCGCGTCCGGGTGCTGTTCTTTCTTTACAACATGAAAAAACACCAACAAATTTAACAACCGTTTTTGCTGGAGTAGATGCTGATGCAACAGCTAAAGCTCGTGAAAACATGATTCCATTTCCACCTTCATCACCAGCAATTGCATTATTTAAAGATGGTGTATTAGTTCATATGTTAGAACGTCATCATATTGAAGGTAGATCTGCTGAAGTAATTGCTTCAAATTTAACAGGCGCTTACGAAGAGTTTTGTTAATATATTTCTTTCATAATAATGAGAAATTTGACTCATATTTTAAAAACGATTGCTCTTTTGGCAATCGTTTTTAGTTGTTCAAATAATTCTGAAACAAGTAAACAAGTTGAAAGACTTGAATTAGATAGTTTGAAAACAGAAATTGAACAATTAGTTGCAACTGGGATTTGTAATGAAAGTACTAGTTGTGATTTTATTGCCTTTGGAAGTAAATCTTGTGGTGGGCCTCTGAGTTATTTAATGTACAGCACTTCAATTAATGTTGATTTACTAGAGGAAAAAGTTACAATTTACAACAATAATGAAGCTGCTTTTAATATAAAATGGAGTATTAGTTCAGATTGTATGTTTCTATTACCGCCAACAAAAGTTGATTGTATAAATGGAGAATGTATAGCGATTTACTAAAATTAATTTTTAAAATCTGCTTAAGTTAAAGCGGATTCTTTATTTTTAAAAAATGAATAAACAACAAATAATTTCTAACACCGAAGCTTTTGTAAAGGCAACTTTAAAAAATGCGGAAGGTGGTCATGACTGGTTTCATATTTTACGAGTTTGGAACAACGTTAAGTTAATTTCAACACATGAAAATGTTGATGAATTTACTGTTGAATTGGGTGCTTTATTACACGATATAGCTGACTCTAAATTTCATAATGGAGATGAAACTATTGGACCAAAAGTGGCTCGTGAATTTTTAGAAAGTCAATTTGTTGAAGAATCAGTAATTATTCATATTGAAAATATTATTACCAATATTTCTTACAAAGGTGGAAATTTTAAGCAAACATTTACTTCACCTGAACTAGAAGTTGTACAAGACGCAGATAGATTAGATGCTATAGGTGCCGTTGGAATTGCTCGTTGTTTTAATTATGGTGGTTTTAAAAACAGACCTCTACACAATCCTGAAATTAAGCCAAAACTAAATCAAACGAAAGAAGAATATAAAAACTCTAAAGCTCCAACCATTAATCATTTTTATGAAAAATTATTGTTGTTAAAAGACAGAATGAATACTGTTTCAGGTAAAAAAATTGCTAAAGAACGCCATCAATATATGGAAACTTTTCTTCAACAGTTTTATAGTGAATGGGATGGGGAAAAATAAAAAGGTTAAATTTTGGAATAGTTTTTTTATAAAAAAAACTATTTACAAAGTGATTTACCAAGATTAATATCTTATTCTTATTTGCGTCTTCTATTTATGTATTAAACTCTACAGTAAACAGTTCAATTTTAATAAATTGCAATACTCCTCTCTTCACTTACACTATTAAGTTCATCTTATAATTCTTTTTTTTTTGACAAGAGTTAATTGCAATGATTTCGTATCATGGAAGTCAATAATTTCCTGTCAATAGGTTTTGAAATATAATCATTACATCCTGCAGCCAAAGCTTTTTCTCTATCTCCTCTGAGTCCATAAGCAGTTTGGGCAATGATAACTATCTCTTTATTAAATTGTCTTATTTGCTGTGTAGCACTATAACCATCCATTCCTGGCATTTTTGCATCCATTAATACAAGGTCAATATCGGGATTATTACGACATGCTTCAATTGCCTCAATACCAGTCTCCACTTTAATAATTTCACTACTTAAACTTGATACTGTAATAGAAATAAGAGAGCTTGAATTCTCATCGTCATCAGCAATTAAAATTTTTAACCCTTCAACTTTACTATCCAAATAATTACCTTCTGTATCAAATTCTACGTTATCTCCAATACCACTTTCTTTCTTTAGTTCAGCATTATATGGTATGGTGAAATAAAAAACACTCCCTTTTCCTTCTTGGCTTTCAACCCATATTTTTCCACCAAGTATTTCTACGTAGGCTTTTGAAATAGACAAGCCTAATCCTGCTCCTTGTCGAGCCATTTTATCAGAAATATCAGCTTGAATAAAACGTTCAAAAATAGCTTCCTGTCGATTTTTCGGAATCCCAATACCTGTATCTTTCACATAAAACTCGAGATTATCACCCTTTTTATGGTAACCAAATTCAATAGATCCCTCATAAGTATATTTAATGGCATTTTTAACAAGGTTTGTTAAAATTGCAAATAATTTCTCCCGATCGGTTTTGATAACAGCTTCTTTTGATGGAAGATTATTTTTAAACAAAAGCGTTAACCCTTTGGCTTCAACTTCCGGTTTAAAAAAAGTATTGATGTATTCAATTTGCTCATTCACATTTGATTCAGTTATATCAACTTTTATTAAACCTGCTTCAATTCTAGAAATATCTACAATATCATTGATGATATTAAGCATTCTGGCGCCGCTTTTCTCAATAACTTCAATATATTTTTGTTGCTTCTCACCTGTAAGATTTGGGGTTTTAAGCAGTTCAGAAAATCCAAGAATACCGTTCATTGGCGTACGTATTTCGTGACTCATATTGGCAAGAAAAGCAGATTTTAACCGATCGCTTTCTTCTGCCTTCTCTCTTGCGTTAACAAGCTCTTTTTCATCAAGTTTTCGGGAAGTAATATTACTACCAAAACAAGAACCTCCAACAACTATACCTTTTTCAACAATTGGGTTAAACCCTACCTGAATATAAATAATTCCATTATCTGTATCTATGGCATCTTCAACTACAAATTGTTCATTAGCCAATACACGATCATATCTAGGTATCCATATAGGTCTAATTGACTCTGGAAGAGATTCAATTAAATTTACCCCTGGTTCAAGAAAAACACCAAAAATATTTAGAAATTCTTGTTGAAATACTTTATTAATAAATATTATTTCATAGTTTCTATTAAAATTCCAAATACTATTTGTTGTCCCTTCAATAATTGCGGTAACATTTGCATTAGATGCTTCTGCTTTTTCTTTTGCTTCAATTAGCTTCTGTTCTGTTTCTTTTAATTTTGTAATATCAAATGAAACACCTCCAACTCCTGGTTCACCATTTGGTAATTTTAGATAGAACTTATAATCGTGAAGCCAAATATTTTCACCTTTCAGTTTACAAAAATATTGTAAGTTTAATTGTTTTGATTCAGAATTTAAAATTTTCCTGTCAGTTTTTTCAACCATTTCTGCAATGTGAGGTTCAAAAATAGTTTTAGCTGAACTAAATTTATCAGATGATGAAATATTATTAACATTCTCTACTTTTTTATTACGATAAATATGGTTTAGATTATGATCTTTTATATACACATTAGAAGGTGTATTTTCCATAAAAGTTTTAAAAAGAGTTTCACTATATTTTACTTTTTCAATTGCCACACTAACTTTATAGCGAAGTAAGGCAATAAATATAATTAAGATAAAAACTACAATTAATGTTAAATAAATTCCTTTTTGTAACCATTGCGGAAATACTTCAATTGAGCCAACTTTATCATGTGACCATTTTTGTCTTGCAACATTGTAAATAGAATTTCTATCGTACTTCCAATTGTTAAGGTGCTCATCTAATAGTTTAAGTAATTCCCCATTTGTTCCTTTTTTTACAGTAAAAAAGATATCAAAAGGATTAAAAATAATTCCACTTGATTGAAGATTATATTCTTTAAATTTAGGAAATCCAAATGAATTGTTTACAACACCTGCATCTACTTTTTTAGATGCTATTAAATTAAATACTTCTTCAAAATCATTAGTTTCAATAAATTCACAATTAATTGAAAGTTTGGATGTAAGTTGCTTTAAATATGCTCCGTTAAAGTCACTTTTCGTAAAAGCAACTGTTTTCCCCTCTAAATCCAAAATTCCTTTAATTTCAGAATTAGAATTTACGTAAACTTCACTCCAAACTGTTAATAAAGGCGTGTTTGCATAATCCATAAAACCTGAACGTTCTTCAGTAAAGGCAACACTCATTAGCATATCAACTTCGCCATTTTTAATACGCTGAAGTCCCTCATCCCATGAACCATAAACGTAAATAAATTTTTTGTTTTCTTTTTCAGCAAGTTCATTTAAAGCATCAACATAAAATCCTTTAATCACACCATCTGTATCTTGAAAAATTCCGGGATAGAAATTAAATGCTCCTACTTTAACAACTTCTTGCGCATTAATATTTGTAAGTGCTATGAGTAAGAAAAAAAATAGGATATTTTTCATATAATCAATTTAAATAAAAAAGAGATAGTTTTTGTTTATTTCCATCTCTTAGCACTAATTTTAACAATGCTGTTTTTATGCTGTCTCTTATACACATCT
>SDWL01000191.1 GCA_004195315.1 Lutibacter sp. | reverse complement strand
AGATGTGTATAAGAGACAGGAACTAAACAACAAAGAATTAGAGATGATGAAACGGTTGTAAAAGCGTTCAATAAATTGCAGTGGCAAATAGACAATGATGATTTAGTAATAAAAACTCCATATCCTTTTAAACCTGGAGGTTATTCAATTAGAAATAACTCTTATTTTGAGTATAAAAAAATGACTTGGGAAAAAGGATTAATTCATCACGATGATGTTCTTTTTTTTAGTTACCAAATCCTAAAACAACAACCTTTTGTTGTAAAAGTTCTATTAGCTAAATTCCCCTATTTAGTTGTAGATGAATTTCAGGATTGTAATCCTATTCAAATTGAAATATTTAAAACTCTTGGTCTTGAAGGTGTAACAACAGGTATTATTGGTGATTCTTCCCAATCAATATATAAATTTCAAGGAGCAAATTTTAACCAGTTTAGAGATTTCAATTTACCCAACACTCAAGAATACAATTTAAATGAAAATAGAAGAAGTAGCAACGAAATAATAGCGCTCTTGAATTCAATTAGAAACGATATCACGCAAATTCCACATAGAAATATATCAATTGAAACCCCAAAAATTTTAATTGGAGATATGACTTTAGCACTAAGGAGGTGTAAAGTCCTTTGCATACAAGAAGATGTTAATTCTCTTTCTAGAATTAATATTACTTCAAATGCAATGAAAGCTGAAATTAGTGGCGTTGGTTTAGATAGTAAACTACTAGAAAAATTAGTTGTAGCAGATAAGCCAAGTTCGGGTAATAAGTATCGCAGTAAGCTAATTTCGTCCTGCATAAAATCTATTGCTTTTGCAAGAGAAAGTAAATTCAAAGATGCTATAAATGAATTAGAAAAATTCTTTAATTATAAAACTGATAAAAGAAGGGGAAAACGCAAAGCTTTAAAATATATAACTATACTATTGAATGCTTATGATGAATATAAATCAGGCTCATTAATAGAATTTTCTGAATTTGTAAGACTGAACCTTGAACCAAATATGACAAAAGTAACCAGAGGTGCTGTCAAGGTGTTTTATGAAGATAACACTTTAAATCAATTATTAATATGTGTTAATATCCCCGAAGATTTAAGTTTGCATAAAACCATTCATAAATCAAAAGGTGATGAGTTTAAGAATGTATTATTAGTCTTAGAAGAAGAAAGTAATATTGATTTTTTAATTAATTCTGATTTGGAAAATGATGAAGAACAAAGAATAAATTATGTTGCTGTAAGTAGAGCAGAAAATAGACTCTTCATTTCTGTACCAACATTAAGTATAGAAAAACAACAAGCATTAAATAATTTATTAGATATTGAAAACGTATAAAAAACTTCATACAATAATGTTAAAAATGCCTGATTAAAATTTAACTAGGCATTTATCTTTTTCCAAACAACTGTTTCAATACATAAGAAACAAAGAAACTAACCACAGCGCCAATAACCGACATTAGTGCAGTGAAAAACACATCGTGAATACTAATATTCAAAGCCGTGGATAGCAGCGTTCCTCCGACAACTCCGTGCCTTATTTGAATATCATTGAATATCATTTTTTAGGTTCTTTTTCATTGTCAGCCACCACAGCTTGGCTTACTGCAGTTGCAACAGTTCCGGCAACAGTCAAATAAGTTGCGATAGTTACCAAAATTGAAGGTAAGCTTATTGGAGCTGCAATAATAGCTCCTCCAGTAGCAGCTAATGCAATACCAATATTTCTGAGTTTTCTAAAGAATGTTGGAGTAGGTTGTTTTAAACGATCTATAATTTTCATATGTTAAGATTTAATAATTAATGTTACTTGTTCTTTTCGGTCAAAAGCTTGATAGCATAATGAAACTATTTTTTGCAGTGTTATTCTAGATGAAATCCCCTTTCCTAATCCGGAAAGCTGCAACACTGGAGCAATACATCCTTCCAATTCTTTTAGAGCATCATTTGCCGGATGCAGTAAAATCAAACTTCTGCCTTTTACATTTTGAAGCTGAAGATGATGTTTAAATTTTTCAGAATAGCGAGCTTTCAATTGGTAAACACCTTCAGGAATACACGAAATATTTCGCGCATTATTCAACCAGGGCAATTCAATAGTAAAACCTAAAAACCGTTGATTGTAAAAAAGGGCACCGTTGGTACCCTCTTTAAAATAGGTTCTATGTAAATGAAGTTTCACTATACAGTGTCAACTTTTACAACTGCTAAGGCATTGTATGCCCCATTTTTTAACGGATACATTTGCCCATTTACCTCCTGATAAAATTCAATACCCAGCACCTGAATAACTGGATGTGTTGAGTTTACGGTTGTTACAGCAGCTAAATTTATGTCTGCTGTATCAGCACTATCATATGGTAAAATAGCAGTTTCATCACTTTCAAAAGCTGAGGTTTCATTTGCGAAATCTAATTCAGCAATACCCATTACTATTTTAAAGTGAGTAGTTCCAGAAGGTGCAGCAATTCTAATTGCAGGGGCAAAAGCCGAAATAATTAAAACTGATTCACCTGTTCCACGTGCAAAAGCATTAACAAACGGTGTAAATATAGTAGCTCCTAATTTCCCGTTAATATTGAATTCAAATCCATTCAAAAGAGACATATCCCCATCCTGTACCGTTCTTAAACCACGCTCATTTACAGCATCAGTTTTTACCACCTTTAAAAGATCAGTAGTTAATCTGCTTACAACACGTTTATCTTTTGCATTCTGCAAAAGAATACGAATTGCATTTCTAACCAACTTTCCACCTTTACCAGCAGCTCCAAATTCAGCACCGTTTTCACGCGTTCTTTGAAACGCAGGGTCATTTTTAATTCTGGAAGCATCAATTCCACCTTTTTCACGTGCAAGATCACCATCAGAAGTTTTATAAAAGGTAATACCTCCGATAGTTCCTTTTAATTTAATAATACCATTTTGTCTAGCCATAATTTTATAAATTTTTAATTCTCAACAAATGAAGCTATCTTTATAAAAGAATTCAAAAACCAAGAACCATCCATTCCTAAAACAATCTTTTATTCCGAATCAGCACATAGTTGAGGTTAAGATAAAGCTAGGATAAAGCATAGATAGTGCATCAAATGAAGATAATTAGAGCTTGCATATACCCAAAAGACATCCAGTGTATCACTGGAAGAAGTGAACGCTATGGACGTAAGCTTTTAAGAGAAATAAAAATTCACTTTGGAAAAGAATCCTATCAGTTTATTACTTCAGAAGAATTTGCAGAATACAGTGGTATTAAATTAGAAATTGTTAATGATTATTTGCAGAAAGTATCATAGTAATTAATTCAATTTGCACCTATTTAATGACTTGAAAATTGTATATTTGAGATAAGATTGAAAGTCAAAACCAATCAATGGTGATTAAAGGTTAAGTCAACAAATCGGTCAACAAAATTAACGAAGAGTAGGGAAAGCCCTTTAAATATAGGGGTAGTCAGCGAGGGTTCGAATCCCTTCCTCTCTGCTTAATTAAATTTCTAAAACCAAAAAATTTATCTAATAGTTTATAAATGAATTGGATCTTATTAATCATTGCCGGTCTTTTTGAAGTTGGCTTTGCTTTTTGCCTAGGGAAGGCTAAAGAGGCTACCGGTCATACGGCTACATATTGGTATTTTGGATTTTTGGTTTGTCTAGTTATAAGTATGTTTTTACTAGTGAAAGCAACGCATAAATTACCTATTGGTACAGCTTATGCTGTATGGACTGGTATTGGAGCAGTTGGAACAGTTCTTGTAGGGATGGTAATTTTTAAAGAGTCTGTTGATTTTTGGAGACTTTTTTTTATTTCAACACTTATTATCTCCATTATTGGGCTAAAAATTGTTACAAATTAAATAATTCATACAATTTTATTTACCTAGTTAATATTACTTGAATCAATTTCAATAAAACATATTTTAATTTAAAATATTCCTTAAACAATTACATTTACAATTTCACTTAAAACGGTCAAACTTTAATGTAAAGTATGAATAAAAGTGCACTGCATATTTACAGCTAGTTTAAACTTAAAGCCTACTTTTTTGAACAAAATAGGTGTAGGTTTTGCTTTATTAATATAATAATTGAAAAGTTTATAATTTAATAGCCTCCATCGTTTCCTCCATCTGAAGTAGCACCAATAAGTAGCTGACCTCTTATTTCTCCACCAGGAAATTCATCTGTATGAATATTTACATAATAAAGATTAGCTTTAAGATCAGCCTCTTGTGATGAGGTTAAAGCTACACTAGTGTATGTAATAGGAGATGTTAAATTTGAAAATGGAAAAACAACACCACCATTAACACCCATGGCTGCATTATGAATATGACCACCGGTAGGGGCTGCAATTGAATGTGTCACAGTAATATTTAATATTTTTGTTGTATTATTGAATTTAAGGGTTGCAGTTCCTGTTTCCATAGAGCCACTTGGAGGAACTTCACTATCTCCAATTAATACAGCGTTAAAAGTAGTTATAGTAGGATTTGGATTTGAATTGTTGTTGTTTTTATCACAAGATGAAACACCAAAAATAACAATTGCTGTCTCTTATACACATCT
>SDWL01000190.1 GCA_004195315.1 Lutibacter sp. | reverse complement strand
AGATGTGTATAAGAGACAGTATTTATAGTTTTTGCTTACATTTTGTGTTACTAAATTATGCTAGTGGAAATTCAACAAATCTAAAGAACATTTGAAAAAAAAATAAGATTTTAAAAATAAGAGTATTATTATCCTTAAAATAACCACAAACAACATTCTCTGCTTAAATTAAAAGAATACTTAAAATCATTTTTTGAGTTGGTTTTAAACGTTGCTTCACAGCGGTCTTTTTTAGTTATAAAACTCTCATTTTCCTATTTGAATAAATTATCTTTGCGCTTTAAAACTAGATAAAAATGAATAACGTTAGAGTACGATTTGCTCCTAGTCCAACCGGACCTTTACATATTGGTGGTGTTAGAACTGCCCTTTTTAATTACTTATTTGCGAAAAAACACAACGGTACTTTTATTTTAAGAATTGAAGATACAGATCAAACTCGTTATGTTGCAAATGCTGAACAATATATTATTGATGCCTTAAATTGGTGTAATATTCCCTTTGACGAAGGACCTAATAAAAATGAAAAATTTGGACCATATCGTCAATCTGAACGAAAAGATATTTATAAACAATATGCAGATCAGTTAATTGAAAGTGGTAATGCTTATTACTGTTTTGACACTACTGAAGAATTAGATTTTCATAGAAATGACCATGAACAAAAAGGGAAAACTTTTATTTACAATTGGCATAACAGAACTAAATTAACCAATTCTATTTCATTATCAAAAGAAGAAGTTGAAAAAAGAATTACTAATTGTGATAACTATGTAGTTAGATTTAAAATGCATAATCCTATAAAAGATGGGGAAAGCGCTATAATTTCATCAACAGATATTATTAGAGGAGATGTTTCTTTCAAAAAAGAATTATTAGACGATAAAATTTTATTTAAAAGTGATGGAATGCCAACCTATCATTTAGCAAATATTGTAGACGATCATTTAATGGAAATTAGCCATGTAATACGTGGTGAAGAATGGTTGCCTTCTCTCCCACTTCATATTGCTTTATACCAAGCTTTTGGTTGGGAAATTCCTGAATTTGCGCATTTACCTTTAATTTTAAAACCTGTTGGAAAAGGAAAATTAAGCAAACGTGATGGTGACAAATTAGGTTTTCCTGTATTTCCGCTTGCTTATACAAATTCTAAAACAAATGAAGTTTCAAGAGGTTATAAAGAAGATGGTTATTTTGCAGATGCTTTCATAAATATGCTTGCTTTATTAGGCTGGAATCCTGGTACTGAACAAGAAATTTTCACATTAGAACAACTTTGTGAAGCATTTACTTTGGAAAGAGTTAGTAAAAGCGGTGCTAAATTCAGTCCAGATAAAACAAATTGGTTTAATCAGCAATATATGATGCTAAAAACGAATGCTGAATTAGCTGAAATGTATTTATCTATTTTGAAAGAAAAAGGTATAAATACTAACTTAAAATACACTGAAAAAGTTGTTTCATTAATTAAAGAACGTGCTACTTTTGTAACTGATTTTTGGGAATTATCTAATTTCTTTTATGAAGCTCCTTCTGTATACGATGAGAAAGCTGCAAAGAAAAATTGGAAAGAAGATACTTCAGAATTAATGAAAGAATTAATTGAAGTTTTAACAGCAATTGATGATTTTAATTCTCAAAACATAGAAACCATTGTTAAAGAATGGATTACTTCAAAAGAAATTGGTTTTGGGAAAATTATGCAACCTTTCAGGCTAAGTTTAGTTGGGGCTATGAAAGGTCCTCACTTATTTGATATTGCAGAAATGATTGAAAAACCAGCAACTATTGAACGCATTAATAAAGCAATAAATACACTGTAAATTTAAATTAGCAGTATTTAAAATATTGACACTAAAAGTTCCAAAAAAATAATTTTTTGGAACTTTTTTATTTAAGAAATCATTTTACCATTTAGTTTATTAAAGTTAAAGTTAAATTTAACTCAAAGCCTTTAAAATTCGTTCAGGAGTAACTGGCATACGGTTTACTCTTGCTCCACAAGCATCAAAAACAGCATTTGCTATTGCTCCACCAACACAAATAATTGCTGGTTCACCCCCACCTTCTGGTTTTGAATCCATTTTATCAATAAATACACATTCAATTCTAGGCGTGGTAGAAAACTTTGTAATTGTATAGCGGTTAAAACTTTTTGATTTTAAGTCTCCACCATTAAACTCAATCTCTTCATACAATGCATATCCAATTCCCATAGTTATACCACCTTCTGTTTGTACTGTTGCGCCATGAGGATTAACAACTTGTCCCATATCTTGTGCACATACCACACGAATGGGTTGCACAATTCCTGTAATTTTATCCACCTTAACTTCTGCAATTATAGCTACAAAAGTACCAGCATCTTCGCCTAGAGCTATACCATATCCATGCCCTTCTAGTTTTTTACTATTCCAATCAAAAGTTTCAGCAGCTAATTTTAAAGTAGCTACCATATTCTCATTTTTTAAATTATTCAATCTAAATTTTAAGGCATCAACTCCTACAGCAAAAGCTATTGCATCAATATGAGATTCCCTAGCAAAAGTAGTAGTGCTATTTCCTGGAGCTCGCCAAGCCCCAGTTCCAAATGGATGTATATTATCCTCGTTAAAAATTCTCGTCCGGTTATTTGGAATATCATAAAAAAGTGAAGTACCTCTTGTACCTGCACAATAAATATCAAACTCCCATAAATTTAGTTTTCCGTTGCTATCAACTCCTGAAACTGTTTTTATCAATGCTGCTGGTCTAAATTTATTATACATAAACTCCTCCCTTCTAGTCCAAACCACTTGAACTGGTTTACCACATAATTTAGCAAGTTTAGCCGCTTCTACAGCCTGTTGATTGTATATTTTTCCTCCAAATCCACCACCTATAAATATTTGTTTTATATGAACTTTATCTTCGTCCATATCAAATGTTTTAGCTAACTCACGTCTTGTGCCGAATGGTGTTTGAGTAGAAGCCCACATAATTAATTTATCATCTTCGAAATAGCAAGTTGCTCTGTGGGTTTCAATTGGGGCATGAGATTTATAACCATCATGATAATCTACTTCTACTATGGTTGTAGAATTTTTTCTTCCTTCATCTAGATTTCCACCATCTTCAAATACTTTATTTTCCTTAATATTATCTTCAAAATATTTAAAAATAGTTTCATTATCAGCTTTCGCTTTTGGCACTTCCCAAGTTACTTTAACTTTTTTAGCTGCATTGTTAGCTATTTCAGGATCAGAATGAACAACAGCAATTAAATCATCATCTTCAAGCAATTCAACACCCTCAAATGCTGTTAACCCCGAAGAATTTACTTGTAGTTTTTTAGAACCGTAAACTTTTGGTCTAACTATTGAAGCATAAACCATATTTGGTAATTTAATATCACCTGAATATTTTGCTTTACCTGTTACTTTTTCAACAGCATCAGCACTTAATATAGATTTACCAATAACTTTAAAATCTTTTGATTTTTTTATTTCTATTTTCTTATTTAAATTTTTTACAATTTTTTTACCCTTTGTTAATTCAGCATAAGAAAGTTTTTTTGAAATATCACCTTTCACAAACACAGTTCCGTTAGATGCTTCTAACACATCAACAGAAACTCCAAGTTTCTCAGCAGCAATACTTATTAATATTTCTCTGGCTTCAGCTGCAGCAGCTCTTAATACAGGGTCAGCAAAACGTGTGGTCATTGAACCCCAAGTTCCAGCATCATACGGACAAAGATCTGTATCACCCATTACCATATTTACAGCACTAAGTGGCACCTCTAATTCTTCAGCTAATGCTTGTGCTAAAGAAGTGATAATTCCTTGTCCCATTTCTATTTTTCCAGTATAGCAATCTACATTACCATCTTCTTTTACTCTTAAGTACGCATTAAAATCTAGCTTTTTATCATCCTGAGTATTTTGACTCCAACCTTCTAATAAGGATAATTTACTTAAAGAGAATATAACGATAATTCCTGTCCCTAGTTTTTTTAAAAACTTACGACGATCATAATTCAAAGGCTCGTTTACATCACTAAAATATAATTGAGTTATTTTATCTGATTCCATAACTATATTTTTTCTTTCATTTCTATTGCAGCTGATTGAATTGCATCAACAATTCTATTATAAGAACCGCATCTACATAAATTTTCATCCATACCAGTAATAATATTTTCACGGGTAGGTTCAGTGTCGTTAAGTATGAGTCCGTATGCTTTCATAATCATTCCTGATGTACAAAAGCCACACTGTAAAGCATCGTGTTCTATAAATGCTTTTTGAATAGGATGTAGTGTATCATTTGTTCCCAATCCTTCAATAGTAATAATTTCTGCATCTACAACATCTTCAACAAGAGTCATACAAGCTTGTACTGGTTCTTTATTTATTAAAATGGTACAAGCACCACAATCACCAATTCCACAACCGAATTTAGTACCTGTTACATCCAAATAAGTCCGGATAACTGTTAAAAGGGATTCCTTACCAGTAACATCAACAGATACAGGGCTTCCATTTAATTTAAAACTAATAGATTGCTTCATATTTTACATTCTTTAAGTGAATTACTATCATTACCCTGTCTCTTATACACATCT
>SDWL01000189.1 GCA_004195315.1 Lutibacter sp. | reverse complement strand
AGATGTGTATAAGAGACAGGTATAAATTCTTTACAATACCATCTGCAAGTCCAACTTTAGGGACATAAATTTTAGTTGCTCCACTCCATTCCATTGCTGACAAATAGATTTTAGTTGCTGGTATAATTACATCAGCTCTGTCAGGATTTAAATCTAGTTTTATAATTCGATCTTCGTAGGTCATATTACTTAAAAATTCTAAGTAATCTTTCATATATGTTAAAGTAAGCGCTGTTCCCATTGATTTTCCTGAGAGTTTGAAAATTTTATTGATGTTTCCTCCTGAACCAATTACAGATATATTTTTTAAATCTTTTGTATTATCTTTAATCCAAATTTTAATACTTTGCCAAATTATTCGAAATTCTTTTTTTTCATCTAATAACCGAACTGTACCTATTTTAAATGATTTAGAAGTAATAATTTTACCTTTTGAAAATAGTGTAATTTCAGTGCTACCACCACCAACATCAACATATAAATAGGTTTTACGAACTTTAATAATATGGCTCAAATCGGTTGAAAAAATGATGGCAGCTTCCTTTTTCCCGTCAATAATATCTATTTTTATTGAAGTTTTTTCAAAAATTTCATTTGCTACTTCAATACCATTTTTAGCTTCACGCATTGCTGAAGTTGCACAAGCTCTATATTTTTGAATTCCATGAACTTCCATTAGTAATTTAAAAGCTTCCATAGCCTTAATCATTCTAAATCTATTTTCTTCTGAGATTATTCCTTTGATAAAGGTATCAGCGCCTAAACGGATTGGTACACGTACCAAAGCTGATTTTTTAAAACTTGGGTTACCATTTTCTTCTGTAATTACATTAGTAACTAGCAAACGTACCGCGTTTGATCCTATATCAATTCCAGCAAGTTTTTCAATTTTCAAAATAGTTTTATTTATAATTTTTAGGAAATTCTGTTAAAAATGTTTCACCAGATTTTATGTTTTTCCAATGATTTGTATCAAATTTTATTCCAATAACACCACAAGTAGACACATGGTCTAAATATTTGTCTCCAAATTTATTTACAAAATCACTAATTCCATGGTCATGGCTAAAAATAATTGCTGAATCAAAACCATCATCTAATGCTTTCACCGTTTTTATTAAATAGCCATCGCTAAAACTATATAAAGATTTGCTTAATTTTAGGTTTGCTAATGGGTAATTAAATGAATAGCTAAAAATCATTGCAGTATGTAAAGCCCTGTTTGCACAGCTTGATATAAACACATCAGGACAAGCAATTTTTTTTTGCAATACATTTGAAATTAAATAAGCATCGTTAATTCCACGTTGTTTTAATGGGCGATCAATATCTTTAACTCCTTCATATTCCCAAGAAGATTTTGCGTGCCTAACAATGTAAAGTGTTTTCATTTAATAATAGTTGAAGTTCAAATATAAATATTAAGGAGCTAATCTTTCAATTTTCCAATCAAAATTTTCTTGTAATGTGTATTTAATTCTATCGTGCATTCTATTTGGCCTACCTTGCCAGAATTCAATACTAACAGGTTTTACAATATAACCGCCCCAATTTTTTGGTCTTGTAATTTCTTTATTTTCAAATTGTTTTTCAAATGAAGCTAAACGATCATCTAAATATTTTCTAGAAGGAACTGGTTCACTTTGGTCTGAAGCCCAAGCGCCTAATTTACTTCCATCTGGTCTCGATTCAAAGTAACCATCAGATAAGTTTTTAGCTATTTTTTCAGCCTTACCAGTAATAATGACTTGACGTTCTATGTTGTTCCAAAAAAAAGACAGGCAAACATTAGGATTATTATCAATAGATTTTCCTTTTTCACTATTGTAATTTGTGTAAAAAATGAAACCTTCCCAAGTATATTTTTTTAATAAAACCACCCTGCTTTTAGGAAATCCATCTAAACCAATAGTTGCAATTGTCATTGCATTGGCTTCGGTATCACCACCAAACTCATCAACTTCAAAAAACCACTTTTGGAATAGTTCTATTGGATTTTCTGGAACTTCTTTTTTTGAAAGTTCACTTTTTTTATAGATTTTTCGATAATTGCTTAAATCGTTGTCCATACAGCAAAAATAAATATTATTTTGTTGGTTTTCTAATTAAATACAAACCAATAAATGTTAATAATCCATTTAGTATAATAAGTTCAAAGCCAAAAGCATAGCCATTTAAAATTTGAATTGAATAGCTGTTTATAAAATAGCTAATGATAACTGATAGCAGCGCAATAATCCAAACATACTTATCTTCTATAGCGTGTTTTGTAAAAATTCCGAAAGCAAATAATCCTAAAAGTGGACCGTAAGTAAAGGATACAATTTGCAATAAACTACTAATTATATTGTCTTCTAAAAAATATCTAAAAGATATAATTACAAGAACTAGAAGGATTGAAATTGCAATGTGCACTTTTTTTCGAATTGATTTTTGTTTTGATTTTTCTCTATTTTCAATATCTAAAATATCTATACAGTAGGATGTTGTTAATGATGTTAAAGCACTATCAGCACTTGAGTAGGCTGCGGCAATTAAACCTAATATAAAAACAATACTAATAGTTATTCCTAAATCACCATTTAATGCAATTTCAGGATACAACAAATCGGTTTTTAAACTACCATTAATTACAGGTATTGCAATTCCAAATTTTTCAGCGTAGATAAATAATAAAGCTCCTAAAGTTAAAAACACAAAGTTTACAAGTATCAATATGAAGCCAAGCGAAATCACATTCCATTGGGCTTCTTTAGTGTTTTTACAAGTTAAGTTTTTTTGCATCATATCTTGGTCTAAACCAGTCATAGCAATTGCTATAAACATTCCACCTAAGAAAGATTTGATAACATGTTTTTTATCATTGAAGTCTTCTAAAAATAAAATTTTACTGTATTTATTAAATTCTTCTGAAGTAAAAATATCAGAAACTGACCAATTTAATTTAGTGAGAATAATATAAATGGTTGCACAAACTGCAACAAGCATAAATAAAGTCTGAAATGTATCTGTCCAAACTATTGTTTTAATTCCGCCTTTAAAAGTATATGTCCAAATTAATAATATGGAAAGGATTACAGTAATTTCAAATGGGATTTTCCAAGCGTCAAAAATAAAATATTGTAATACAGATGCTACTAAAAATAACCTAAAAGAAGCTACTAAAACTCTAGAAATAAAGAAAAATAAAGCGCCTGTTTTATGTGATGTTGTTCCAAAGCGTTGTTTTAAAAATTCATAAATTGAAGTGATTTGTAGTTTATAATAAATAGGAATTAGCAAGTAAGCAATCACAAAATAGCCAAACAAATATCCAATTACAATTTGCAAATAGCTAAATTGTGAGCTTTGAACCCAACCAGGTACCGATATAAATGTAACTCCAGAAAGTGAAGCGCCAATCATCCCAAATGCAACTACATACCAAGGTGATTTTTTATTGGCTTTAAAAAAAGTTTCGTTGCTATCACTTTTCCCAGTTAAATATGCAATTAATAACAGTATACAAAAGTATATAGCTATTAGAGAAAGTATGTATATTGGTTTCATTTAAGAATACTAGTATGAATTAACAAAGAAACTAAAATTATTGAGAATATCGTTTCCTAATTGTACATTTGCGAAATGAATTTTTCTTCAAAACTTTTGGAAAATGCCGTAAATGAAGTGTCTCAATTACCTGGAATTGGTAAAAGAACAGCACTTAGATTGGTATTACATTTATTAAAACAACCAACTTCTCATACGCATCAGTTATCAACTGCATTAACAAGTTTAGTTGATAACATAAAATTGTGTAAAAAATGTCATAATATTTCAGATGTTGATGTGTGTGAAATTTGTGCGAATCCATCAAGAAATACAGAAATTATTTGCGTGGTTGAAGATGTTCGCGATGTAATGGCAATTGAAAACACATCTCAATTTAAAGGATTGTATCATGTTTTAGGTGGTAAAATTTCTCCAATTGAAGGAATTGGGCCTCATAATTTAAGTATTGATAGTTTGATTGGAAAAGTTGAAAGTGGCAATGTAAAAGAAATTATTTTCGCTTTAAGTTCAACTATTGAAGGAGATACTACTAACTTTTATATTTTTAAACAACTAGAAAAATTTAAGATTAAAACATCAACCATAGCACGTGGTATTGCTGTAGGTGATGAACTTGAATATGCTGATGAAATTACGTTGGGAAGAAGTATTATACACCGAATTCCATTTGAAAAATCATTTTAATTAATGGATTTATCTATAATTATTGTAAATTATAATGTTCAATATTTTTTAGAGCAGTGCATTTTAAGTGTACAAGCTGCTTCTCAAAATTTAAAAATTGAAATTATTGTTGTTGATAATGCACAATATTTTTATGGAGTTGTTGGAGATAAACTAATGGCATTTGCAAAAAACAATAATTGGCAAGCAATAATATTAAATGGATATGTAAGAGATACTGTACATACAAAAGATATTGATGTCGCTTTATATGCTATTGGTACTTGTCCATTAAGAAATTTTGAAAAAACAAATGGATCAAGAGGTGATCAATTAAGTTTTGAAGGTATCACATTTAATACGGGAGATTACTTATATGCTGATAGAGATGGTGTAATAGCTGTCTCTTATACACATCT
>SDWL01000188.1 GCA_004195315.1 Lutibacter sp. | reverse complement strand
GTTACCAGTCAACACTTAATGGCAAGTGATGGCTAAATCCGTTGATAGCCTAGGGTTGCACAGCTCTAGGCTATCTTTTTCTGAAAGGACATAATGAAAAAATTATTTATTGCTAGCACTTCAACAGTTCATGGAAAAGGCTATTTAGAGTATATTTTACCACAACTTTCAAATTTTTATAAAGGAGTGAAAGAAATTTTATTTATTCCTTATGCTCGTCCAAGCGGATTAACACATGATGAATATACAAATAGAGTACAACAAGGATTTGAGAAAATAAATATAAAAGTAAAAGGGGTACATGAATATAAAAATCCCATTGATGCTGTCAATAATGCAAAAGGTATATTTGTTGGTGGTGGTAATACATTTTTGCTGGTGCAGCAATTGTACAAGCATAAGTTAATATCAACAATTAAAAATGTAGTTGAAAATGGTATTCCATATTTTGGAACTAGTGCAGGAAGTGTTATTACTGGTTTAACAATGCAAAATACGAACGATATGCCAATAATATATCCGCCAAGTTTTGATACGTTAGGACTTTTGAATTTCAATTTAAACTGTCATTTCTTAGATCCAGATACCAATTCTACTCATATGGGAGAAACAAGAGAAACTCGTATTAATGAGTATCATACCATTCATAAAACTTCTGTTTTAGGACTTAGAGAAGGTAGTTGGTTGCAAGTTGAAGGCCAAAAAATAATTTTAAAAGGAACTTTAAATGCTCGTTTGTTTCAACCAAATAAACCAGCAATCGAATTTCCAACGGAAACCGATTTCAGTTTTTTAATGCAAATTTAAAAATGAAGTAATAATTTCAGCGTCTGGCGAGTTTTTTATTTCTGATGAAAGAATATCATAAGTTTTTTTAATTTGAAGAGTATCTATTGAAGTTGATTTTAATTGATCACGCAATAACATTGGAGCAATGTAAGATTCTTTATTTTGAAGGATATAATTATTACTAAAATCGACAAATTCGTTTTCGATTTTTTTCATTTCTTCTGAAATCTCAGCAAGTTTTTCAGCATCGTTTTCAAGTCTAGCTTTTTGAAATTGAGGAAATAAATAATCTATTTTTTTAAATATATTTTTAGCATCTAGTTTGTATTTGTAAAGTTTACTATTCAATGGTGAACCTTTAATTGTTGGATCATTTATAGCATCAGAACTTATAAATACTTCAAATTGTGTATTTTCAATAATAATTACAGAAATTGATGAATAATTTTCAAAACTTAGAGCAAAACGCTCTGGGAATTCTACAGTTCCTGTAAATGAAAAATTGTTATTTATAACTGTTGAAGAATCTATTTGATATATCGAGTTTTCAATTATTTTGTTTAAATAAACTTTTTCCGGGTAAAATTTTTCTAAAGTTCCATTAATTTCAAATCTATTTAAAGTAGAGGTGATTGTATTAGTAGGGTTTTTTATTTGTGAACCGTTTTTTTTACAAGAAAATAGCATGATGCAAAAAATACTGAGTAAAAAACCCTTTTTCATTAGAAAATGTACTAATTAATAATTCATATACTCAACAATTTCAAGTCCATAACCAGTCATTCCTATACGTTTAGTTACAGATGATGCATTTGATAAAACTCGGAGTTTACTAATCTCTAAATCATGTAAAATTTGTGCCCCAATACCAAAATCTTTATCATCAGGTTTTATTCTAGGTACTTTGTTTTCTGTTTCTTTTTGTACGTCCTTTAATAAAGATAAGCGTTTTATTAGGTTAAATGATTGGTTTTCTTGACTAATAAAAACAACAGCACCTTTTCCTTCATCATCAATCATTTTAAATACTTTAGAAAAAGTATCATCTGGTTTGCTTGTTAAAAGTCTAATAATATCGTTATTTATTAAAGATGAATTTACACGAACCATTACGGATTCATTAGCATCCCAAGATCCTTTTGTTAAAGCTATATGAACTTGTTTATTTGTAGTTTGCTTATACGCTCTTAATCGAAACTCACCAAAGCGAGTTTGCATCATAAAATCTTCAATTTTATAAATTAGAGAATCGTATTTCATACGATACGCTACTAAATCTTCAATAGAAATAATTTTTAAATCAAATTGCTTTGCTACTTCCATTAATTGAGGTAAACGAGCCATTGTGCCATCTTCGTTTAAAATTTCAACTAAAATTCCTGATGGTTCAAAACCTGCCAGGCGAGCTAAATCTATAGAAGCCTCTGTATGTCCAGTTCGTCGTAACACTCCACCTTCTTTTGCTCTTAAAGGAAAAATATGTCCAGGTCTTCCAAAATCATCTGGTTTTATGCTTTTTGAAGTTAAAGCTTTTATAGTTTTAGCTCTATCTTGAACTGATATACCAGTTGTACAACCATCACCAATTAAATCAATAGAAACAGTGAATTGTGTGTTGTGTAAAACAGTATTATTGTTTACCATAAGTGGTAAGTCTAATTCTTCGCAGCGAGCTTCAGTTAAAGGTGCGCAAATTAACCCTCTACCATGTTTAGCCATGAAATTAATCATTTCAGGAGTAACACATTCAGCAGCAGCAATAAAATCACCTTCATTTTCTCTATCTTCATCATCAACTACAATAATCATTTTACCATTTTTTATATCTTCAATGGCGTCTTGTATTGTATTTAATTTTATGTTATTTGTTGAGCTTTCCATTTTTTAATTGGTGTTTTATTTTTTGATTTTAGTGAATAGTTTTTGTATATTATCAAGAACGGAATCAATATTAAATATGCCCATTCCTTGTGTTGCTCTTCGGGTTAGTAAAATGCCAAAGGGTAATAAGATTAATGTTGAAAGCCAGCTTCCAAATAATGCTGAAATTGCACTTTCTTCAGATAAGTTACCTCCTAATTTTGAAATAAAAAAGTAAATAACAAAGATTGTAATTGCCATTATCATAGGCAACCCAAATCCACCTTTCCTAATAATTGAACCAAGTGGTGCTCCAATAAAGAAAAGTACTAAACAGGCTAATGAAAAAGATATTCTGTAATAAATTTCATGATCATAAAGGTTTAGTAATTTTCTTTTGGTTTTAAAACTTCCTTTTTGATTTTTATTACGATCCATGGTTCTTTTCAATAATTGAATTGATTCATTTAGAACGATACTTTTATTTTTTAAAGTAAAATTATTAAGAGTTTCTGAATCTAATTTGTCATCAATAAGAGAGTCTGGATATTTATACAGTTTTTTAGCATCTATAAGGTTGAAAAAATAGTCTGCTTGGTTCTTTGTATATTCATCATACGTTTTTTTATTTCTTTTTGAAATAGAATCTAACTGAACAATACTTAACATACCATGGTGCTCTTTAATTTTTTCGTCATCTAATTTATCATCATCATTAAATGAAGATATGTCAATATTTATAGTGTACGTTTTAAATGTAGCATTAGAAGCAGGCATTTTTGCTCTATCCTTTTGTTGCATGGATTTATTAACATGCTCTTCATAATAGTTTCCATTTTCTAAGGATAAAGTCATGTATTTACTACCTTCTTCAGTAGAAATTATACCTTTTTCAGCAGTAATAACTTTTATTTTCCCTTTGAATTTACTTAAATCTGCAATTTGAACATTTTTTAGTAAATTATCTTCTTCGCCATATTTTTCTTCAAATTTTATGCTATATCCAGGAATATCTGTATTAAAAGCACCAGGAACTAATGCTAAAGCAGGCTTTTTCTTTTTCATATTCAAATACAAATTTTTCTGCTTCAAAGTAGCCCAAGGGTATATGTTATTTAAAAACACAAAGTTAAGTGCGCTTATAAATAAAATTAAAAAAATTAATGGTCTAATAACTCTCTTTAATGAAATACCTGCAGATTTGATTGCGGCCATTTCATAATTTTCAGATAATGTTCCTAATGCCATTATTGAGGATAATAAAATCCCAATTGGTAAAGCCGTTGGAGTTAGCATAAGGGCTAAATATCCCAGAAATTTTAATATAAAAATGATGTCAATTCCTTTTCCAGCAATTTCATCAAATGCAAGCCATAAAGATTGCATCACTAAAACAAATAGAACTACAAAAAATGTGGCTAAAAAAGGTTCTAGAAAACTTTTTAAAATGTATTTATCGAATATTTTCAATGTTTTTATTTTGGTTCAGAAATTGTATATTTTTTTTGATTTCTGTATTTTGATGTGTCAAAGATAAAAAGCTTTTCTGATAAAGGCTGATTTGTTTTAAAAGTTCTTACTTCTAGTGTCGTTATAGTGTCATTTTTACCTGTTTCTATCACATTATAAATGTGTTTTGTTTTTACATCTATTCCTATAAGCACACTAGTAATTTCAGAATTACTATCAATGGGTGTTAGTTTTACATATTGTATTTTAATTCCTTTAATAGTTTTTAATTCACCCATTTCATAAGTATAGCCATTTTTATAAAATGAAAACATTTTTGATGGTGTTAAAGCTTCTTCACTGTCTTTTGATTGGTTTTGTATGATTACTTCTTCATCTTCATGAATAATCAGATAAGTTTTTCTACCATCAAATATTTGCTCAGTTCCCATATAATTTAAGTGGTACAAGTCTTTTTTTAAAGTAACACTTCCTTTTGTTTCTTGGTGAATGTCTGCATCATAATTATTGAATCTATGATTAAATTCAATATAAAGATTCTTATAAGTTTCCACTTTTTTAGCAACCTCATCTAATAATTTTTTTGCTTCATTAGAATTTTGACTAAAAGTTGAAATACTTAAAAATGTTATTGTTAATAAT
>SDWL01000187.1 GCA_004195315.1 Lutibacter sp. | reverse complement strand
AGATGTGTATAAGAGACAGAAAGTATTGGATGTAAACGCGTTTTCTTCTGAAGAAAACACATCATTTGCTAATAAACTTTCAATTGTATGTTTTTTAGGAAGTGACATTAAGGAAGCAAAAGCAAGTTTATTTAATTTAAATCAAACGGTTTATAAGCGCTATTACCAAAAGCCATTATTTCAAATGGTAGCTATACTTCCTAAGGAAAATATAAGTGATTATGTAAAGGTAATTGAAGAACTTTCAGTATTTACGGATATTAAAAACTGGCATTTTGTGTATATAAATTCAGAAAACGTTCAAACATTATTTAATAGTTTAGACACTCCTTTCCATTTGAATGAAAATTTATATTCTGAAAATGCTTATATTGTAGATATGGAGTTGCGGTTACGAGGCAGAAAAGACGATGAAGATGCCAAAGGTGGAAAATTATACGGTTATAATATGAAGTCTGTTTCTACGTTAAAAAATAAAATGAAAGATGATATTGATGTTATTTATTATCAATTAAAAAAGTCTGCAGAAAAGCAAAAAAGAAGAAAAAGAGAAATATAATTATACTGAAATGAAGAAATATAGTTACGTAGGTGTTGCCTTTATCATTTTAATCTTCGGAATTTATGCAATTCCTAAAATTGTAAATAAATTTAAAACACCACAATTAATTACTATTGGAAAAGTTCCTTCATTTGAATTTACAAATCAAAACGGAAAATTGATTTCAAATTCATTCTATAATAATAAGGTTTATGTTGTTGAGTTTTTCTTTACTACTTGCCCAACAATTTGCCCCAAAATGAATGAGAATATGGTAACCATTCAAAATGAATTTTATGCTCATCAAGATTTTGGAATTGTTTCTTTTAGCATAAATCCAAAATATGATACTCCAAAAATTTTAAAACAATATGCCAAAGATAATGGAGCAACTTTAAAAAATTGGAATTTTTTAACTGGAGATCAAGATAAAATTTATGATTTAGCAAATAACGGATTTACACTTTATGCGGGAGAAAATAGTGATGCTGAAGGAGGTTTTGAGCATTCAGGAATGTTTGCGTTAATTGATAAACAAGGAAATATTCGTTCAAGATTAGATGAATTTGGAAATCCAATTGCTTTTTATGATGGATTAGACTCTAAAGGAGTTCAACAAATTAAAGAGGACATTACAATACTATTAAAAGAATAATGCAGGAAAACATTAAAAAATATAACAAGTGGATTGTTATTTTATCAATTACAATTCCCGTGGTTGTAGCACTATTATTTAGTGTTAAAATTGATGTGAATTTACCTGTTTTTTTACCTCCAATTTATGCAAGTATCAATGCACTAACTTCAGTATTATTAGTTGTTGCAGTATGGGCGGTTAAAAATAAAAAACTAACGTTGCACGAAAAATTAATGAAAACAGCTATTGTATTTTCAGTAGTATTTTTAGTGTTGTACGTTGCCTATCATATGACTTCAAATTCAACAAAATTTGGAGGAGAAGGAAGTTTAAGAACAGTGTACTTTATCATTTTAATTTCACACATTATTTTATCAATTGTAGTTATTCCTTTCGTTTTAATAACCTACGTTAGAGCTATTACAAATAACATTGAGCTTCATAAAAAAATTGCAATATTCACATTTCCATTATGGTTATATGTTGCAATTAGTGGAGTGGTAGTCTACTTAATGATTTCACCTTATTATTAAAAATGAAGAAAGTACTATTTATATTGTTTATTTTATTTGTACAAGTTGCTAATTCACAATGTGCTATGTGTAAAGCTGTTGTTGAGAGTGGTGATGTTTCACAAGCTGAAGGTTTAAACTCAGGTATTCTTTATTTAATGGTGTTCCCTTACCTTTTAGTTGGTGCTTTAATTTACTTTATTATCAAAAATAGAAGAAAGAATAAAATTTAACATTTCTATAAGAGACTAAGAGTGTAACAAATAATAATTTTAGTCGTCATATAACAAAATCAGCTTAACCATAAACTCAATTATATATAATGAGAACAAAAATTGTTACAATTTTGGCATTTGTATTTTTAATAAATGTAAATGCACAAGATAAAAAATGGACACTTCAAGAATGTGTTAATTATGCCTTAGATAATAATATTTCAGTAAAAAAAGGTGAGTTAACAATTAAATTAAAAAATGAAGATGTAGTAAGTAGGAAAGGTAATTTTTACCCATCAGTTTCGGCATCAGCTACTCAAGGAATAACTTTTGGGTCTGGACAAAATCCGGTTTCTTTTCAAAGAGTTGCTGCAACTACTCATTCAACGAGTTTGTCATTGAGCGCAGGGGTTACAATTTTTAATGGATTTAGAAATTTAAATTTATATGATCAAGCTAAAATTGGTTTAGAAGCTAGTAAATACGATTTAGAAAAATTGAAAGATGACATTTCTTTAATTGTTGTAAATTCTTATTTAAACGTTTTATTTAATAAAGAAAACCTTAAAATTGCACAATCTCAAATAGAGGTGAGTCAAAAACAGGTTGATCAGGTTTCAAAACTTGTTGAAGCAGGTGTACAACCTAAATCAAATTTATTAGAGGTGGAAGCAAATTTAGCGAATGATGAGCAAAAAGTTGTTACAGCCCAGAACTCATTGGATTTGTCGTTTTTGAATTTAACACAAACTTTGCAATTGGATAATGTCGGTTTTGAAATTGAAGATATTGTTGTTGGTGATCCTTCAGCTTTACTAATGTATAATGAAGCACTGCCTATTTATAATATAGCACTTTCCAATAGAAGTGAAATTAAAAGTGCCGAGTTAAATGTTGATAGTGCTGAAAAAGGAATTGATATTGCAAAAGCTGGTTTTTTACCATCGTTATCTCTTAACTATAGGTTTGGGTCGGCAGCTTCTTTTATAGACTTACCACTTGTGAATAATAATGCATTTTTCGATCAGCTAGATGAAAATATGAGCAATAGTTTTTCACTTTCCTTAAATATTCCTATATTTTCAGGTTTTCAGGTAAAATCAAATGTAAATTCTGCTAAAATTAATCATGAAATAAGTTTAATGAATCTGGAAGATTCAAAAATTAAATTAAGAGAAATTATTGAAAGAGCATATATGGATGCTAAAGCAGCCTTAAAAACATTTGCAGCGTCAAAAAAGAATGTAACAGCTCAAGAAGAATCGTTTAAAAACTCACAGGAAAGTTATAATTTAGGAGTTATGACCTCTTTTGATTTTGAACAAGTTAAAAATAGATTATTAAATGCCCAGTCTTCTTTAATAAATGCTAAATACGATTTTGTTTTTAGAACAAAAGTTTTAGATTTTTATGCGGGTAAAAACCTTATTGATTAAATAAATTATTTAAATAAAAATTTAGACGTCCGCTTTTAAAGGGGACGTTTTTGCGTTGTAAGGCTTGAATTAAGTATATTTGCTTTAATAAAAATAAGAATTTTGACGTATATCTTAAACATAGAAACAGCAACAAAAAACTGTTCAGTAAGTATAGCAAATAACGGAAAAACCATAGCTTTAAAAGAACTTAACGACGGTAATTATTCACACGCCGAAAAATTACATGAATTTATAAAACAAGTTATTGATGACGCCGGAATTAAATTAACGGAATTAAACGCCGTTGCTGTTAGTAAAGGCCCAGGGTCATATACCGGTTTAAGAATCGGTGTTTCTGCTGCTAAGGGCTTAAGTTTTGCTTTAGATATCCCATTAATAAGTGTTAGCACATTACAAGCCTTAGCTCTTTCAACAGCTATTATTGAAGGGTGTGTAATTCCATTAATAGATGCAAGAAGAATGGAAGTATATAGCAGTGTTTTTAATTCAAAAAACGAATCACTTAGAGAAGTGAAAGCTGAAATAATTAATGAAGACTCTTTTAAAGAGTATTTAAATAAGCAAAAAGTTTATTTTGTAGGTGATGGAGTTGAAAAATGCAAAGGAATTATCACTCATACAAATGCATTTTTTATAGATGATAAATTACCTTCTGCAAATGAAATGTCTGGTCTTTCTTTTGAAAAGTTCAAAAAAAACGACATTGAAGATGTAGCATATTTTGAACCTTTTTATTTAAAAGATTTTGTTGCGATAAAACCAAAGAAGTAATTTATTTTCTAATTTCAACTTGGTGAGGATATGGAATTTCAATTCCTGCTTTGTCAAGTGCTAATTTTGTTTCTTCAATAATACCAAAATATACCTTCCAATAATTTTCAGTAGTTGCCCAGGGGCGTACAGCAAAATTCACCGAACTGTCTGCCAATTCAGAAACATTAACAGTAGGAGCAGGATTTTTTAAAACGTTTACATTGTTTAATAATACTTGCATTAACACTTCTTTTGTTTGCTTTATATCAGCATCATAACTTACACCAAATGTTAAATCAACACGTAATTTACCATCTTCAGTATAGTTAGTAATAGTGCCGTTAGATAAAATTCCATTTGGAATAATAATCAGTTTATTTTGAGGAGAAGTTAACTTAGTTACAAATATTTGAATTTCTTTAACTGCACCCAGCTGTCCTTGCGCTTCAATTAAATCCCCAACTTTAAATGGTTTAAAAATCATGATTAAAGCACCTCCTGCAAAATTCGCTAGCGCTCCTTGTAAAGCTAAGCCAACGGCCAAACCCGCAGCACCTAATATAGCCTGTCTCTTATACACATCT
>SDWL01000186.1 GCA_004195315.1 Lutibacter sp. | reverse complement strand
AGATGTGTATAAGAGACAGATATAAGTCATTAATTTTAACTAATTCAACCTTTACCTTTAACCTATAATTGCACAATTACTCTGGTTCTAATTATCCTAAGGCATTAGAACTAGGAATTTAAAAGCAATTTTTACCACCCCTATTTGGGGTGGTTTTTTTATAAAGAAATATTTTATCATTAAAAAAATAACAAGTATCATTTTTTATTCGATATATTTTCAATAACATTGTTGTTTAAAAGTAAAATTATAAAAAAACAGGATGGAAATATTAGGAATTGATGTTGGTGGAACAGGAATTAAAGGAGCTTTAGTAGATGTAGAAACAGGTAAATTAACTACTGACAAATATAGAATACCAACTCCAAATCCTGCAACACCAGAAGCAATTGCTACTACTGTTCAAAAATTTGTAAACCATTTTAATTGGAAAGGTTTGGTTGGTTGTGGTTTTCCAACTCCTTTACAACATGGGAAATGTTTAACTGGAGGGAATTTACATGAAGATTGGAAAGGAACTCAAGTAGATCAACTTTTTAAAAACAAAACTGGAAATGATTTTTCTATTGTAAACGATGCAGATGCTGCCGGATTAGCTGAAATTAATTTTGGTGCTGGAAAAAACGTAAAAGGAACCGTAATTATGATTACTCTAGGAACCGGAATTGGTTCTGGATTATTTTTAGATGGTAAATTGTTACCAAATACTGAATTTGGTCACGTGCTATATAAAAATGGTGAAATTTTTGAAAAATATGCTTCAGACTCAGCTCGTAAAAGAGATGATTTAAGTCGTAAAGGGTGGGGAAAAAGGTTGCATAAATATTTTAAACATATAAATTTAATTGTTTCTCCAGATTTAATTATTGTTGGTGGTGGTGCCAGTAAAAAGTTTGATAAAATTGAGGCTCAAATTGATATTGATGTTCCTATTGTGCCAGCACAAGCTGAAAATGAAGCTGGAATTATTGGAGCTGCAATGGCTGCAAAATATCAAATTAAATAAATCCTTTAGCCTTAAATTCTAAATATTTATTAATAACATTTACGGTAAGGTTTTTTGGTTTTGTTAATATCCCATAAATACCTTTGCTTTCTAATTCTTTTACTATTAACCTTTTTTCATAGGCAAACTTTTCAGCAATGGTTTTGTGATATATTGTTTGTAAATCTTCTGCATTTTTAATTATTAAATCATCCAATTCTGTATTTTCAAAAAATACAACGACTAACAAATGGTGTTTAGCAATTGCCTTTAAAAATGGAAGCTGACGTTTTAAAGAAGATATATGTTCAAAATTTGTATATAAAATTAATAAACTGCGTTGTGTAATTTTACGCTTTATTAGGGCATATAAATAGCCAAAATCAGAATCTGTATGCTGAGTTGAAATATTATATAAAGCTTCGTTTATAGTATTTAAATTCGTTTTTTTATTACTTGCAGCAACTATAGTGTCAACTTTTTTAGAAAACGTTAATAAACCTGCCTTATCATTTTTCCGAAGTGCAATATTTGAGAAAGCCAATGTTGAATTTATAGCATAATCCAATAATTTTAATTCCTTAAAAGGCATCTTCATAACCCTTCCCAAATCTATCAGTGAATAAATAGGCTGTGATTTTTCATCTTGATATTGGTTTACCATCAACTGTGAGCGCTTTGCTGTCGCTTTCCAATTAATCGTCCTCACATCATCACCAGCTACATAATTTTTGATTTGTTCAAACTCTAAAGTGTGGCCAATTTTTCTGATTTTTTTTAATCCAAATTCTGTCAAACGATTGCTCATTGCTAAAAATTCATACTTTTTCATTTGAATATAGGAAGGATACACTGCAACCATTTCATCTTCTTGAAACTTAAATCTTCTTGAAACAATTTTTAAAAAAGTTGAAACATATACGTTTAGATTTCCAAAATAATATTCACCACGTTCAACAGGCTTCACTGCATATTCAAATTCCCAAACTTCAGAAGAATTAATAAAGGATATTTGTTCAAAATCTCTTTTTTGAAATTGTGTTGGTAATTCATCAATTAATTTAACTTCAATTTTAAATTTATAATTATTTTTAACCGTTACGGGAATTGGGTTTTCATCTGAATTAGAAAATTTTTGAGTTAAAATTCTTCTAGCGGCAACTCCGTTAGTAGTTTTGAAAAGTAAAAATACATCGCTTACAAACAACACAACCAAAATAGTTACTAAAAACCAAGCTACCATATACAAAATTGGAAACCAAAATGAAACCAAAAAAGTAGCAGCAATAATGCTTATATACTTATAAAAGCGTTCGTGTATGTATAGGTTTTTAATTATATTCATAAATAGAGTGAAAAATGATTCATGAAAAATGAATAATTAACATTATTTTTAGCTGTTTCAATTTATAATATTTATTTTCTAATTATTTCTGAAATATTTAATTTTCTTTATTCATTAAATTACTATCTCGGGACTTCAACAGATTGAACAATCATCTCAATTACTTTATCTGTAGTCATTCCTTCCATTTCACGCTCTGGAGTAACTATTAACCGATGACGTAAGACTGGTGAAATAACTTTTTTAATATCCTCTGGTATCACAAAATCACGTCCGTTAATTGCGGCAAATGCTTTTGAAGAATTTAAAACTGCAATGCTTGCTCTTGGTGAACCTCCCAAATATAAATGTGGATGATTTCTAGTTTTAGTTATTAATTGAGCTATATATTTCATTATTTTTTCTTCAACAATAACGTCAAAAATCTTGTTTTTATATTCTAACAAATCAGCTTCAGAAATTAATGCTGAAATTAATGTTTCTGGCAATACACCTTTTCTTTCTTGATGTGTTTTAATAATTAAAATTTCTTCATCTAAATTTGGATAACCCACATCAATTTTGAATAAAAAACGATCTAATTGCGCCTCTGGTAATGCGTAAGTTCCCTCGTGTTCAATTGGGTTTTGAGTTGCCAACACCATAAACGGAGGCTTCATTTTATAAGTATTCCCATCAATTGAAATTTGACGTTCTTCCATCACTTCAAATAAAGCTGCTTGTGTTTTTGCGGGTGCTCTATTAATCTCATCAATTAACACTAAATTTGAGAAGATTGGGCCTTTTTTAAATTCAAATTCTGAAGTTTTCATGTTTAGTATAGAAGTTCCTAATACATCACTTGGCATTAAATCTGGCGTAAATTGAAGCCTACTAAATCCTGTGTCTATAGTTTTTGAAAGTAGTTTTGCTGTAATAGTTTTAGCAACACCAGGCACGCCTTCAATTAAAACATGTCCGTCTGCTAGTAAAGCAACTAGTAGTAAATCAATAAAATTTTCTTGCCCAACAATAATTTTACTTAATTCTTCTTTAATTTGAATTGAAGCATTTTTTAACTTCTCAAGATCTACTCTATTCTCAAAATTCAAATCGTTATTTTCCATATTGAATTATTTTTTTAAAATTTTCTATCATTTTATTTAGCTTGATAATTTCTTCGTTTGTTATTTGATTTTTTAGATGAATTTGATCACAAAACTGAAATAATTTTTCAACACTTTCATAAGAATTTCCACTTCTAGATGCAACATATTCATAAAAAGTAGTATCTTTTGTTGTAGTTGGAATATGCAATTTAGTTCTAACAAACTCAAATAAATAACTTATTTTATGTTCCGCAATATTCTTATGCTCTTGTTTTTCAAAATACATATTTGCAATAGTGCGTGTGAAAGCAACTGTTTGATTTTTTAAAGGTGTTAAAATTGGAACTTTCCGTTGTTTTCGTTTTCCCTCAAAAATTACAAAAAATAACACGCCAATTAACACCATATAATATGCCCATTTTAAATATTTAGAACTCAATAAATAATAAATGGGTGATGTAATTTTACTTTTCCCAGTTTTATAATATGAATCCCATAAAATGGGTAAATCCTCTCTCAAATACGATAACACATTTGCTGTATGTTGCTGATTTGGAGATTTTAAAATAGTGTAATTTGTAAATAATTCAGGAAATGTATGAAAGTAAAAAACTCCTTCTCCGAAGGTATATTTCACAAAATTAACACCTTCTTCAGTTCTTTCATTAGTTGCATTTACATAACCTGTTATTCCTAATATAGTAGTATTTACTGTATCAATTTTCGTAAAAACATGATTTGTAAAAGGTTTGTCAAACGAATATTCTTTACCTTTAAAAACTTTGTTTTTAAGTTTAAAAAACACTTTCTCGTCTAAATTTTTACTAACTAATTGCTTTGTTTCAAGGTTTAACGTATCAATATTTATTCCGTGCGTTGAAATAAAAACATCATTACCTCTTTCTACAAATTTCATCAAACGCAAAAACTCTGCGTTTCCAAAATTTAAAGCTTCATCAACAAAAAAATAAGTACCAACACGTGTTGTATCTTCTAAATAAACATAAGGAGGAAAATGAATATTTTTTATTTCTTCAGAAGGAAATAAATTTGAAATCTCTTTACGTAAAACAAAGGTGCCAAATGGTATTTTATGTTTAGCGGCATAACTTGGAAACCAATTTATAGGTTGTTCCTTCGTAGTTTCTAGGTAAATAAACCCAAAAATTATGACTAAAAGTGCACCTATATATATTTTAGTTTTACTATCCAACTTACTTTTTTTGAATTAAGTTATTCGCTCTGTCTCTTATACACATCT
>SDWL01000185.1 GCA_004195315.1 Lutibacter sp. | reverse complement strand
AGATGTGTATAAGAGACAGAATTAAAGCAGCACAAGAGTTATTTGTTAAAAAAGGCTATCACAATACAAGTATCCCTGAAATTGTGAGAAAAGCAGAGATAAGTACAGGGTCAATTTATCATTATTTTTCGAGTAAAGAAACTCTTGCAAAAGAAATTCATGACCATTCTGTACGACTACTTGGACTGAACTTTCAAGAAAACATTTTAATCTACCCAACTGCACAGGAGCAGGTTCTTGCATTTATTAAGTTAATGTTTGAATGGGTTGAGAAAGACCCCATATTGGTTGAATATTTATTATATGCAAGACCACAGGATATTTTTGACGAAATAACAACTATTTGTTCAAAAGAAGGTTTGTCGTTAGTCATGGGTATTATTGAACATGGGCAGCTAACACAAGAAATAAAAGAAGGAAATGGTTATGCGTTTTATGCTGTTTTATCAGGTACTACATCTCGCTATATACAACTTTATCTAGAAAATAAACTTGAACCTTCGTTGGTTCATTTTATAAATATTGCTAATGAAATAATATGGAATGCTATCAAACGATAGTATTATTTTTTTAACAAATACCGAACGAACGTTCGTTTTACACTTAATCAAAAAACATGAAAAATTTATTAACAGATCAAACAAAGGAAGAATTAAAAAAACAATTTGGAAAAAGAGTTCGGGTAAATGATGCCGAACGCATTGTTTATTCACATGACATGGGTGTTGTTCCAGAACAAATCAGGAAAATTTTTAACAGCATGCCTGATGGAATTGTACAACCTCAATCTCGTGAGGAACTCATCACTCTTATGGAATATGCAAATAAGCAAAACATACCATTGATACCAAGGGGGTCTGGAACGGCTGGTTTTGGCGGAAGTGTACCAACAAAAGGAGGGATTGTAATTGACATGGTTAGAATGAATAAGATTTTAAACATAGATACCGAGACTAATACATGCAAGGTTGAATCGGGAATAATCTGGTCTAGTATTGAAAAGGAAATTAGCAAACATAATTTAGCATTAAGATGCTATCCATCTAGCGCAAAATCTTCAACTATTGGTGGATGGGCTGCTCAAGGGGGAAGTGGCTATGGGAGTTATCAATATGGGAATTTCAAGAATAATATAGTAGAAATTGAACTCCTGCGTCCCGATAATGAGATTGTGACTCTTTCAGGTGATGCTTTGGATTATGTTTATTCACTTTGTGGAATTACAGGAATAATTTTAACTATAACTTTCAGTTTAAAAGAAGCTACCGAGGATACTGTTTTTCTAGCAGCATTTGATGAATTAAGCCAATCTGTAAAATTCTTAAACCTTCTAAATAAAAATCAAGTTCCACTATGGAATGTAACATTTACGGCTCCAAGTTTTACCGATTTAAAACAACAGGCTAGCAATCATACTCTTTTAGACTCAACCAAATACCATGTCACCATGGTAAGTTCCATGGAAAAAGAGCTTGTTATATTGGAAAAGATTAATGAATTTTTAAAGTTAATAAAAGGTGAGTTACTTGATTCTAATTTGGCTAAACAAGAATGGGATGACAAATTCTACCCTATGAGATTTAAAAAATTAGGACCAACATTAATTGCTTCAGAAGTTATTAACCCAATCAAAGACCTCGATAAATTAGTCTCAAAAATCGAAAACAAATTCAAAGGTAAATTCGCTTTGGAAGGAACTATGGTTGGGTCTGATAAAATTGCCTTATTAGGATTTATGCTATCAGATGAGAGAAAATTGGGCTTCCCATTAGCTTATGCAAATTCATTAGATGTTATGAAAATGGGGGAAGATTTTGGGGGAATTCCTTTTTCAATTGGAATGTATTTCAATGATCAGAGTGAAAAAATATTCGGAGAGCAAAAATTGAATGATATTTGGAAATACAAGCAATCAATAGATCCAAACGGTTTTATGAATCCAGGGAAAATTATTCCATCTTCATTGGATAAAAAATCTCCAACAAAACTTCTTGGAATGGCAATGCGAATGGCCAATTCCAGCAGAAAATTAGTAGGACTTGCAGGACTTCTTTTAACAAAATTACAAAGTGATCGCTTTAGCTCACCTTTAAATGAAGAAATAACACGAGATACTTTTAACTGTGCTCTTTGCGGCTATTGTAGAGATGTATGTACTGTTTTTGACGCGAGTCCTTGGGAGAGTAATTCCCCTAGAGGTAAATACTATTTATCGAATCAGCTGATTAAAGGAAATATAAAAATGACTGAAGAAATCGCGAGAATTTTTTCTATTTGTGCAACTTGTAAAAAATGTGATGGCGTTTGTCAGGTAGATTCAAATAATACTTTCAATTGGATGGAATTGAGATTTGATCTAAACGAAAATTCCATGGAAAATACAGGGCTTGCAGCAATAAGAAAAAATGTTGTAGAGACGGGTAATTTTTGGGGTGTTAGCAAAAAAGATAAAACTCAATGGATTGATGTTCCTTATTTAGCTAAAGGTAAAGTAGCCTATTGGTCAGGATGTTGGGCTTCAACAGTAACTGATAATATGGCTAAAGCAATAACTAGAATTTTACACAAAGCTGGACAAGAATTTGTTTGGTTTGGAGAAAAAGAAAATTGTTGTGGCTTGTACTTGGCCTTGGGTGGCTATAGAGAAGATTTTGAGAGTAAAGCTCGTGAAAATCTACTATTATTCAATGAACATGAGGTTGAGACCATTGTTTTATCTTGCCCTGGATGTTATGCTTTCTTTAGTGAAAATTACAAAAAGTTAGCCGAAGAAATGAATATTCCATTTAATGTTACTTTTAAACATTCAACTGTATATCTGAATGAATTGAACAAAGCGGGAAAATTAGAGTTCACCAAAGAATTAGATCAAACTGTTACTTATCATGATTCTTGCCATACAGGAAGATGGTTTGGTCATTATGAAGAACCTCGTGAATTGATAAATTCAATTCCTGGAATCAAATTTAATGAGATGGATTTTAACCGAGAAAATGCATCTTGTTGTGGATTAGTATCGGTATTTGACGATCGTGAAACCATTCAACATACTGCAATCAAAAGAATTAATGAAGCAGAAAACACAGGTGCAGATATGCTTATCACCAATTGTGCAGGATGTGCTTCGCAGTTTAATACGTGTAGCAATGCAATGGGTACCAAAATTAAGCAAATAGGAATCGCTGAATTGGTTGCAAAATCAATGGATTTACCTACTGAAGATAATTCTGATAAAATTCTAGGCTATATGCAAAATGCAATGAATTTATTAGAAGATAGCCATGTTATCTGCAGTGCAGCTGCGGCAATTTTAGAAGAGAAAAAAGTAAATTAGTTATTTATAATTAAAGTAATCCTTAAATGGGGTGGCACTATGTCGCCCCATTTTTTTAACAATAAATACCTTGGACTTGCAACAAAAAGACGTACAAGTTTTCTAAGACCTATGCCCCATAATAACTACTTCTACTCACTTTTAATACTTTACACATCTTCTCTATAGGATATAAATGTTTATAACTTGCTATAAATTGATAGACTTCCCATCGCTCTTGGAAAAGATTTGAACCGCTTTTTTAAATATTTCAAATTCTAATAGCTTTTCTTTAAGGGTTTTACGCAATTGCTTAACTTCTTAGTAGTTTTCTTGTTTAGCTATAATTGTTAAACTTCTGGGCTCTTTATGATTGTCTCGCCACTTGTAAATACGTTGAACCTGAACCCATAACTCATTGGCTAATTCCTTTATGTTATCTGGTTTGTAGTTTAATTGTACTGCTTCTAATTTAAATTCGTTACTGTAATGTCGTTTTTTCATAATTCTAAGATATTTGTTTTTATTTAAACAGTCTTAAAATAATGTCCGAGTAAATGTCGTAACTCAACTTATTATAAATACAAACGTAGAGATGAACAAAGAAAATCAGTAGAACAACAAATTATACATATCGTTAAAAAACGACGCAAATCCTTACCTAGAGAAGGTGTGCGTAAACTAATGAAATCATTAAATGATGATTTTGAAAAACAACAATTAAAAGTAGGTAGAGACACTTTGTTTAAAGTCCTTAGAGAGCATAATATGTTAACACTCAGAAAAAAATATAGTTGTAGAACAACTAACTCGTATCACAGGTTTTATAAATATAACAACATTATAAAAGATCTAGAAGTGACAAGACCTAATCAAGTCTGGGTATCTGATATTACTTATATCAGAACCTTAAATGGATTTTGTTATTTAGCACTCATTACTGATATGTATTCACGTAAAATTGTAGGATATGACATTAGTGACAGTCTAGAACTAAAAGGATGCGTAAAAGCGCTTAATAAAGCCGTATATCAAGCTAAGAATATTAAAGGACTGATACATCATTCAGATAGAGGAATACAATATTGTAGTAATGTTTATACACAAATTCTTAAAAGAAAAAAGATAGCAATTAGTATGACAGAACAAAACCATTGCTATGAAAACGCAATGGCTGAAAGGGTTAACGGAATATTAAAAGATGAATTCTATTTAGATCAAACATTTATGAATGTGGCGCACGCTAAAAGAGCTGCAAAAAATGCAATTAAATTATACAACGAAATAAGATTACACTTATCTTTAGACTTTAAAACACCTAATATGGTATATAAATTAACTGCGTAAAATCAATTTTAACCTGTAGCCATATTTCAGGACAAGACATTTTTGACTCTGTACTTTCCTGAAATAGGTTGACTAAAAATTAAACACTTAATTATAGTCACTTATGAAAACACAAAATGAACAC
>SDWL01000184.1 GCA_004195315.1 Lutibacter sp. | reverse complement strand
AGATGTGTATAAGAGACAGAATTTATGTAATTCTAATATTTCAAAGTTCGATGTGTCATTTCTAAATAAGGCCATTCATTATAGAATAAATGAAACTAAAAGCCCTTCAATTGAAGAATATTCCAACTATTTGGATCAAAATAAAAATGAGTCAGTTGAATTTTTAAATTCTCTTCGCAATAGTTATAGCATATTTTTTCGAAATACCTTTACGTTCTCAATATTGGAGAATGTAATTTTACCAAATCTAATCCAAAAAAAACAAGGTAATAAAAGTAAAGAAATTAGGATTTGGTCTTCGGCTTGTGCATCAGGACAGGAAGCTTATAGTTTAGCTATCCTACTAGAAGAACTAAAAAATGGTGATAATGAAAAATTTAACTACCGTATTATTGCAACCGATTTATGTGAATCTCAAATAAAATTAGCAAAAAAAGGACAGTATCCTAAAGAAGCATTATGCAATTTGAAATTAATACAGCTTAAAAAATGGTTTACAAAGAACGGTGATTTATATACCATAAAACCCGCATTAAGAAAACACATTACTTTTTCTGAATTTGATTTATTTAATGAAAAATTAAATAGCCCTGAGTTCAGTATTTTTGGCGATTTCGATTTGATAATTTGCGCAAACTTGTTGTTTTATTATACTAATAAGTATCGTGAAAAAATACTTAAAAAAGTAATAAATAATATGGCTAAAGAAGGTTATATAGTTACTGGAGAAGTTGAAAGAGAGATCTTAAAGAACTATAATTTTCAAGAAATGTTCCCAAAATCAGCTATCTATAGTAGAAATAATATTGAAATAATAAAATAATTTATGAAGACTATTAAACAACTTTTCAATTTCAATCGTATTAGAACTCCATTAACTCTTTGGTTTCTTATTGTAGCATTAGTACCATTATTGATTGGTTTATTTATAACTTATAACCAACGAAAAGAAGCAATACAACAAATAACTTTTGAAAAACTCACTGCAATTCGTGATTTAAAAACACAGGAATTAAATAATTGGATTAAAGAGAGGGAAGGAGATATGTCTGTAATGTCTGGATATACCGAAATTAGAGAATTAGAAAACATACTAGAGAAAAAAAATAAATCACTTAAAGATATAGAAAAAGTAGCAGTTACTCAAGAATTAATGAGCAGTTATTTAAGGTATTTTAAGGATTATGATGAAATATTTATTATTGGTGCCACTAGTGGATTGATCGAAATTTCTTCTGATGAGGCTTCTATTGGGCTTAGTATGTTAAAAAATAATATTTTTACAACCCCATTAAATACTCAAGAGTTTTTCATAAAAGATATTCACTTTTCATCTTCCACTAATAAACCAATATTAGGATTTTCTTTACCAATATTCAGTTTAACTGAAAAAAATAAAGTTATTGGAGTATTTGTAGTAAGGGTAAATTTGAATAACTCATTGTATCCATTATTGCGCAACAGAGTTGGCTTGGGTGAAACTGGTGAAACATTAATTGTAAATGAAACTGGCTTTGCATTAAATGAACTTAGGTGGTATGAGAATGCTCCTTTAAAACTTAAAATTGAAGCAGAACCAACTTTAAATGCTGTTCAAGGGAAAACAGGAATAACGGCAACAAAAGATTATAGAAATAAAGACGTACTTACTGCATATACCTATATACCTAAAACAAAATGGGGCTTTGTTGTTAAACAAGATTTGTTTGAATTAAATGAGCCAATGAGGGCAGAAATGGGAAATTTTATTTGGTTATTTTTCATTACTGCGTTTATTGTTACACTTATGGTGTTTTGGATTGTAAAAGCAATTACAAAGCCTATTGTAGAAATCAATTTAACTGCCAAAAAAATTAAAGGTGGTTTTTATTCAGCTAGAAACAATATACATAGAAATGATGAACTAGGTTCTTTAGCAATTTCTATCAATGAAATGGCTGAATCAATAGAATCCAATATTAATATTGACTCAGGTGTTTCAGCTATTACTAAAACAATGCTTGGAAAATCATCCTTAAAGAAATTTAGCACAGAATTATTACAGCAACTAATGAAAATTTCTAAAGCTAATATGAGTACATTTTATGTGCTTAATAGCAATAACACCAACTATGAACATATAACATCTATTGGTGCAAATGAAGAGTTATTAAAACCTTTTAGTGCTAAAAATCCGGAAGGAGAGTTTGGCAATGTGTTATCTGAAAAACAAATTTATTATCTTCAAAACATTCCAGAAAACACCATATTTAAATTTAAAACTACGGCTGGCGATATTGTACCAAAAGAAATTATCACCATTCCTTTAGTTTTAGAAGATAAGGTTGTAGCGCTTATCTCTTTAATAAATATAACTAGTTTTAGTAATGAATCTTATGAAGCAATAAAAAAATCATGGCAAGCAATTAATTTATCATATTCAGAATTAAAGTCAAATTTAGACAATAAACTTCTAGCAGATAATTTATCAATATTAAATGAAAATCTAAAAGCGCAATCAGAAGAATTACAAATACAATCAATTGAGCTTCAGCGAGGCTCTGAAGAACTTAAAGAACATAATATTGAATTAGAAATGCAGAAGATTCAGTTAAATGAGGCTAATCAACTTAAAACCACTTTTCTTTCTAATATGAGTCATGAACTTAGAACGCCACTTAATTCTGTAATTGCGCTTTCTGGAGTTCTCAACCGAAAATTAGTGAATCAAATTCATGAAGAGGAATATAGTTATATAAGCATTATTGAACGTAACGGTAAACATTTACTATCGCTTATCAACGATATTCTTGATATTTCACGAATAGAGTCTGGACGTGAAGAAATTGAAATTACAAAGTTTAATGTAAATAATTTAATTGCTGAATTAGTTGATATGTTACATCCACAGGCAGCACAGAAAAATATTAAATTAATTCAAAACGATAGCAATGCTGAAATGCTAGTAACCAGTGATGTTGGTAAATGCAGACATATTTTCCAAAACCTAATTGGCAATGCTATTAAGTTTACTGATGTAGGTAAAGTAGAAATTACGGTCAAAAAAATAAAAGACAACATTGTAATTACCGTAATTGATACAGGAATTGGTATTCCTAATAATATGTTATCTAATATATTTGATGAGTTTCGCCAAGTTGATGGTAGTACATCAAAAAGGTTTGAAGGAACTGGATTAGGATTGGCGATTGTAAAAAAATATACAAATCTACTAGAAGGATTAATTTCAGTAAAAAGCATTCCTGATAAAGGCTCAGAATTCACACTTACACTACCTTTAATTTATACTGGTGAAAACAGTAATAAAAAAGTAGAAACAACCAAATTTAATAAAGGAATTAAACATTTCCCTAAATCAATACAAGAAAATTCAACCAAAACCATTTTAGTAGTTGAAGATACAGAAGCTGCTATTATTCAGATTAAAGATATTTTAGAAGAAAAAGGATATACTATACTAGTTGCCCGTGATGGAGAAGAAGCATTAGAAATTATCAATCATACCATTCCAGATGGAATTATGTTAGACTTAATGATGCCTAGAGTTGATGGTTTTGAAGTATTGAAAACCTTGCGAGAAGCTGAAAAAACAGCTCTAGTTCCAGTATTGATACTTACTGCAAAACATATTACAAAAAAAGACCTTAAGTTTTTAAAACGAAACAATATCCATCAGTTAATTCAAAAAGGAGATATAAAACGTTATGAACTTCTAGATACTATTTCAAATATGGTATTTACTGAAATTGAAAAACAACCAAAACGTGTACTACAAATTATTAAAGGAAAACCTGTTGTTTTAGTTGTTGAAGACAATCCTGATAATATGATTACCGTAAAAGCCCTGCTACGAGATGATTATACTGTTATTGAAGCCTTTAATGGAGAAAAAGGAGTTGAAATGGCAAAAAAACACAAGCCAAATATAATTTTAATGGATATAGCTTTACCAAAAATGGATGGTTTTGAAGCATTTAAAGCAATAAGAAAGTTACCTGAATTAGCACACATACCTATAACTGCACTTACAGCAAGCGCAATGATACAAGATCGTGAAACTATACTCGCATTTGGTTTTGATGCATATATTACAAAACCAATAGACGAGAATCTCTTTTATAATACCATTAAAAAATTGCTTTATGGAAATTAAAAACATAAAAATACTGGCAATTGATGATAATAAAGATAACCTCTTTACTTTACGAGTATTAATAAAAGAAACCTTTCCTGAAGCAATAGTTTTAACTGCTCTTAGTGGTAAAGAAGGACTTGAATTAGCAGCGCTTGAAGAACCGCATTTAATACTATTAGATATTATAATGCCTAAAATGGATGGTTTTGAGGTGTGTAAAATATTAAAAAGTAATAAAAAACTGAGTGATATTCCTGTGGTATTTGTTACTGCCTTAGGAGCCAAAGAAGATAGAATAAAAGCTTTAGAAAGTGGTGGCGAAGGATTTCTGTCTAAACCAATAGATGAAAGTGAATTGGCAGCACAAATACGTGTAATGTTAAAAATAAGAATTGCTGCTCTAGAAAAACTAAATGAAAATGAAAGGCTTGAAGAATTAGTTTTTGAAAAAACCTATAAACTAAAAGAAAGTGAAGAAAAATACAAAGCTCTTTATAAGAATGCTCCAATACCTTATCAATCATTAAACGAAGATGGTATATTTATAGATGTAAATCCTGCATTTCTGCAAACTCTTGGTTATAAAAATAGCGAAGTAATAGGCCTGTCTCTTATACACATCT
>SDWL01000183.1 GCA_004195315.1 Lutibacter sp. | reverse complement strand
TAGGATTTTTAATATTTTTAAACTCATTGCTTCCTAAATCAATTCCATTAGTTAAACCTTGCATATATTCTACATAATCAATAGCCCCATTATCAAAACTCTTTTTTGAATTTGATAAAATTAGTTCAGCTTGTGGTAAGGCTTTTTCCTTATAATAATTCAATGTTGTTTTGTATTTAAAAAATTCCTGAACAACACGCTCATATTCTCCTTTTAAAACTTTTTGTCCGTAATCTGCATCTGATGCTGCCTTTTCTTGATCGAATTTTGCAGCTTTTATTCTTGCTCTATCTGGTTTCATCCATAATGGAATAGAAATTGTTGCTTGAACACTTGAAAAACGTTGATTGCTATTATAAAAACTCTCTATACCATTCTTAGAATGATTTCCTATCATAGATTGATTAGAATATCCTACAGAAAATTCAGGTAAAAATTTTGCTCTGTTTAATGCTACTTCATTTTCTTTAACTTTTACCTGATTATTTAATAAACTTAATGTTGGATTTTCACTAAATGCATTAGTTTCTAAATCTAGGTTTAATGTATTTTGAACAGTATATTCTTCAATAATATCAACAGGAAAAGGACTGCATAATAACGTTTTTAGTCGTTTTTTATATATTTTAATATCGGACTCATTTTGTACTATATCAGTTTCGATTTTAGTAATTTTAGCTTCTGCAGTAACTTTTTCTAACAAAGTTCCAGCTTCAACCTCATATCTTAAACTTGCAGCTTTTAAAAATTGTGAATACATTTTGTTTTGATATTCCAAAAGAGTTTGAACTTCATTTAAATAAACTAATTGATACCAAGCAAGTTTAATTTCTTTAATTAAATCAACTTCTGAAGCTACTTTTTCTAATTCTCCTTTTTGTATACTTGCTTTTGCTAAATTACTTTTGCTTGTATAAACTGATGGAAATTGAAACTTTTGTTCAATTGAAAAAGACATATCCTTTTCAAAACCATTCAACTCACCATATTCAATTCCAATATCGGTTTTACCAATATCAAATGAAGCTTTTTTTAAAGCCTTTAAACGATCTATTTCAAAATTAGCAGACTTAATACTTCCATTATTTTTTAACCCATATTCTATTGCGTTTTTCAGATTATATTTTACACTTTCAGTCTCTTGCGCATTCATTTTCTGCCCATTCAACATTGAAAATCCTATTATAAGAATACCCACTAAACCTGCGAAACTTATTTTTTTTCGAGGCCCCTTTAATTTTCTTCGTTCAGTTCTTACTTCAACAATATTATATAGAATTGGAATTACAAATAATGTTAATAATGAAGCAGTTAACATACCTCCAATTACAACTGTTGCCAATGGACGCTGAACTTCTGCTCCTGAAGAAGTTGAAATTGCCATTGGCAAAAAGCCTAGAATATCTGTTGAAGCAGTTAAAAATATAGGACGAATTCTTTCCTTAGTTCCTTTTATAATTCGTTCTTTTAGTCCCATTCCTTCCTGTTTTAAATCATTCATACTAGTTATTAGCACCAATCCGTTTAAAACGGCCACACCAAACAAAACAATAAAACCTACACCTGCTGAAATACTAAATGGCATATCTCTTAACCAAAGGACAAAAATACCACCAATGGCAGATAACTGTATTGCCATATAAATCATAAATGTTTGTGTAAAAGATTTTAGAGCAAAGTATAATAGTACAAATATTAATGCCAATGCAATAGGTACTACAATGGTCAATCTGTCTTTTGCTCTCGTTAAATTTTCAAATGAACCACCATATTTTAAGTAATAACCCGGAGCTAAATCCAGTTCTGCATCTAATTTACCCTGAATTTCCTTTACAACAGACTCTACATCTCTTCCTCGCACATTAATTCCAACATAGGTTCTACGGTTTGTTCCTTCTCTAGAAATTTGCATTGGACCATCCTGATAACTAACCATAGCTACTTCTTTCAACGGAATTTGATTTCCATTTGGCAGCATTACATATATATTTCTTAAGTCATCAATATTTTGTTTATGTTCATCTTTTAAACGAACAACTAAATCAAAACGTTTTTCACCTTCAAAAATAACTCCTGCAGTTTCACCACTAAAGGCAGATCTAATAATGGTATTTAATTCTTGAATATTTAATCCGTATTGTGCAATTTTTTTACGCTCGTATTTAACAGTCATTTGAGGTAAACCTTTAGTTGCTTCTACTTTTATATCTGCTACACCTTCAACTGTGCCAATTATTTCAGACATTTTTTTAGCATAACTAGCTAATTTATCAAGGTCTTCACCAAATAATTTAATAGCAACATCTTGCCTAACTCCGGTCATTAACTCATTAAAACGTAGTTCTAATGGCTGTGAAAATTCATAATTAACACCGGGAATAAAAGCAAGTTTATCTTTAATTTTTTCAATTAATTCTTCTTTTGAATTTGCTGAAACCCATTCCTCTTGTGGCTTTAACATTACAAACATATCTGCAATATCCATTGGCATTGGGTCGGTCGGTAATTCTGCAACACCAATTCTAGATAGAACTTCAGTCACTTCTGGGAAGTTTTCTAAAATTGTTTTTTCAATTAAAGTTGCTACTATTTCTGTTTCTTCCAATGAACTACCAGGTTTCAATAATGCTTGCATTGCAATATCTCCTTCATCTAATTTTGGAATAAACTCTCCTCCCATTTTTGTAAAAGTGAATACTGCTAACCCAAATAGAACAACAGAAACAGAAATAATTATTTTCTTTTTGTTTAACGCTTTTTGAAGAAACGGCTCATATTTGCTTGATAACCAGTTAATAAATTTATCTCCCCATAATACTTTTTGCGAAGGTTTTTTACTCATAAATAAGGCAGAAGCCATTGGTACATACGTCAAACACAATATCATTGCTCCTATTACAGCAAAACTAAATGTCATTGCCATTGGCGTAAACATTTTTCCTTCAACACCTTGTAAAGTTAGAATAGGAATAAAAACAATTAAAATAATTAACTGACCAAAGAACGCTGCATTCATCATTTTACTTGATGATTTATATGCTATATCATCAATTTCATTTTGTGATAATTCCCCACTTTTAATTTTACGAACTCTTTGGATGGTATAAAAAACAACACTTTCTACAATAATTACTGCTCCGTCAACAATTATCCCAAAATCAATTGCACCTAAACTCATTAAGTTAGACCAAACCCCAAAAATATTCATTAGTGTATATGCAAATAGTAACGATAACGGAATGGTTGAAGCCACAATCAATCCACCTCTAAAATTACCCAGAAAAAGTACCAAAACAAAAATCACAATCAACCCACCTTCCAATAAATTAGAAGAAACAGTATTCGTGGTTTTTTCAATTAATTTTGCTCTATCAATAAATGGTTTTATTGAAATTCCTTCTGGCAAGGATTTTTCAATTTCTAACACTCGTTCTTTAACAAGCTCAATTACATCATTAGAATTTTCACCTTTTAACATTAGAATCATTCCACCTACTGCATCCCCTTTTCCATTTTTTGTGAAGGAACCAAAACGAATAGCACTTCCATAACCAACAGTAGCAACATCTTTAACAAGTATTGGAGTTCCGGTATTATTTTTAACAACAATATTTTCAATATCTTCAATAGATTTGGCTAATCCTTCACTTCTAATAAAGTTAGCTTTGTGGTTTTTTACGATATAAGCACCGCCAGTATTTTCATTATTTGTTTCAAGTACTCTAAAAATATCAGTAATATTAATTCCCATGCTTTTTAATCTGTCTGGGTCTACAGCAACTTCATATTGTTTTACTCTACCTCCAAAACTATTTACTTCAACAACACCTTGTAGCATCGCCATTTGTCGTTTCACTATCCAATCTTGGTAAGTTCTTAAATCCGTATCTGTGTATTTATTCTCGAATTCCGGAGCTACTTCTAATGTGTATTGATAAATTTCACCTAAACCTGTTGTTATAGGTCCCATAAAAGGTTCTCCAAATTTTTGTGGAATCTGATCTTTAACAGCGGCTAGTTTTTCAGATACCAATTGCCTTGGTAAATAGGTTTCCATTTTGTCTTCAAATACGACTGTAACTACGGAAAGTCCAAAACGTGAAATAGAACGAATTTCATTTACTCCAGGCAAATTAGCCATAGCCAATTCAACTGGATAGGTTACAAATTTTTCTATATCTTCTGTTCCTAAATTAGGTGATGTTGTAATAATTTGAACCTGATTATTGGTGATGTCAGGAACGGCATCAATTGGTACATTTTTCATTGAAAAAATTCCTATACCAATCCAAGCAATCATCATTATACCGATGACTAGCTTATTCTTTATTGAAAAAGAAATAATACTATTTATCATTTAAATAAATTTAAGTTTATACTAAAATTTACATTTATACAAAAAATATAAATGCTTAATTCTTATGTAAAACTTAAATTCTAGGTGGTTGGAAAAAACTATCTGAAAAAATATTTGATGATGGTTCTCTGTAATTGAAATTATTATTTGAAACTACTAATTCTTCAAAATTAGTTTCAAAATCATTTGGGAAAAATACGAAGACCAATTGAATGTGACAATCCAAATGCTGATGTTTAAATGGTAACTCTCCGTGATCATCGTGTTCGTGTAGTATTCCTTTATGCTCGTGAGATTCAGAATTGTTCTTATAATGGTCTGCAATAAATTCAGCAAAACTTTCCCCTTCTTGAATATGACAATTTATATCATTAATAAAATTGGAAATCTTATTAATATCGGTTATTTCAAAGTTTAAACTTGTACTTTCCTGAAATAGGTTGACTAAAAATTAAACACTTAATTATAGTCACTTATGAAAACACAAAATGAACACTGGCGAAAAAAAAGCTACCAAAA
>SDWL01000182.1 GCA_004195315.1 Lutibacter sp. | reverse complement strand
TTTATTATATATAATAAATTTATGGTTAACAAGACATTACATTTTTCGAGAATTAACAAGGCTGCTTTTTTTAAAACGCTGAACAAAAGGGTCAATACTTACTTCAAAGAAAATAAAATTAAACGCACTGGTAATTGGAATTTATACTCCAAAGCTATCATCATGTTTGCTGTTTTTTTAGTCCCTTTACTATTAATATTAACTGTAAATATGCCGCAATGGACATTACTCATACTAACAGTTGTAATTGGAATTGGTATGGCAGGTGTTGGAATGAATGTGATGCACGATAGCAATCACGACTCTTTTTCAAGCAAAAAATGGGTGAATAAATTAATGGGAAGCAGTATTTATATATTAGCTGGTAATGTATACAATTGGAAAGTTCAACACAATGTGTTACATCATACTTTTACCAATATTGAAGGTTATGATGAAGATATTGATGCTGGGAGAATTATTCGATTTTCAAAACATGCTAAATGGTTGAAAATTCATAGGTTTCAAAAATATTATTCTTTTTTATTATATGGATTATTAACTATAAACTGGGCAATTACTACTGATTTTAAACAAATGCATAATTACCTAAAACGTAAACTATCATATGGTAAATTTCCTAACCCAACAACAGAGTGGACCGTTTTAATAATTTCCAAAATAGTGTACTATTTATTATGGATTGTTTTACCTTTAGTTGTTTTAGATGTTGCTTGGTGGAAAATTTTAATAGGTTTTTTTGTAATGCATTATACAGCAGGAATGATTTTAAGCGTTGTTTTTCAATTGGCTCATGTAGTTCCAAAAACAGATATGCCCTTACCTGATTTAGAAGGAAATTTAGAGCATACGTGGGCTGTTCACCAATTATTTACTACATCTAATTTTGCTCCAAAAAACAAATTTGTTTCTTGGTATACTGGAGGGCTTAATCATCAAGTTGAGCATCATATTTTTCCACATATTTCTCATGTACATTATGGGAAAATTGCAAAAATTGTAAGAGAAACAGCTGCGGAATTTAATTTACCATATAACGAATATAAAACTTTTAAAAAAGCATTAATTGAGCATTTTAACCAATTAAAAACATTAGGAGCAAAACCTACTCACGCATAATTATATTTTATGAACAATCAACTATCAGACAGAATTAACAGTTTGCCAATTTCAGAAACTTTAGCAATGGCAGCTAAAGCAAGAGAATTAAAAGCACAAGGAAAAGATATTATTAGTTTAAGCTTAGGAGAGCCTGACTTCAATACCCCTGACTTTATTAAGGAAGCTGCCATACAAGCTATTCATGATAATTATAGCACATATAGTCCTGTTGATGGTTATTTAGATTTAAAAGAAGCTATTTGCAGAAAGTTTAAACGCGATAATAATTTAGTTTATCAACCAAATCAAGTAGTTGTTTCAACTGGCGCAAAACAATCTATTGCAAATATTGCCATGGTATTGTTAAATCCTGGAGATGAAGTATTATTACCAGCACCATATTGGGTTAGCTATTCAGCAATTTCAATATTAGTGGAAGCAACATACAAAGAAATTCCTTCAACTATTGAAACCGATTTTAAAATTACTCCTGAACAATTAGAAGCTGCCATTACACCCAAAACAAAAATGATATTTTTTAACTCACCAAACAATCCAAGTGGAACTGTTTATAGTGAGGCAGAATATAGAGCTTTGGCAAAAGTGTTAGAAAAATACCCAAATATTTATGTGCTCTCTGATGAGATATATGAACACATAAACTATGGAGAACCAATATTTAGTTTTGCAGCCATTGAAAATATGTACGATAGAACTATTACAGTTAATGGTGTAGCAAAAGCATTTGCTATGACGGGTTGGAGAATAGGTTATATAGGCGCACCTGATTGGATTGCAAAAGCATGTAACAAGGTGCAAGGACAAATAACATCAGGAGCAAACAGTATTGCGCAACGCGCAACTATCGCCGCTCTAAATGCTCCAGTTTCAAAAATTCAATATATGGTTGATGAATTCAAAAAACGTAGAGATATGGTTTTAGAATTATTGGGTGCTATTGATGGTTTTAAATTAAATATACCTGGTGGAGCATTTTATGTGTTTCCAGATATATCAGCATTTTTTGGTAAAGAAATTAAAGGCCATAAAATTGAAACAGCTGATAATTTTTCAATGTTTTTATTAGAAGAAGCAAATATTGCAACAGTAACAGGTGATGCTTTCGGTGCTCCAAATTGCATTAGAATTTCTTATGCAGCTTCTGAGGATCAATTGCGTGAAGCTATCAAAAGAATTAAAGACGCTTTAAGTTAAAAATAACTTATATTCAATCAAAAGCCGAGTAAATTACTCGGCTTTTTTATTTCATTAAATTTTAATCGTTGAAAACATGCAATCAGTTACTGACTATTATTTTGTATATTTAAGTATTATTTATTAATAAAATCAAATATTATGGCAGTAATGAAAGTAATTGAAGTAATGGCAAGTTCTGACAAAAGTTGGGAAGATGCTACAAGAAAAGCGGTTGCACACGCAGGAAAAAGCGTAAATCTTATTAAATCCGCATTTGTTCAATCGCAAAGTGTTGTTGTTAATGGCAGCAATGTTGAAGAGTTTAGAGTGAATTTAAAAATCACTTTTGAAGTAAAATAAATTTCACTTCAAAAATTTAAGTCGCTTTCTAAAAAGTACAATTTTCGATCACAAAAACTTACTTATTGATTTCCCTTTATTATTTTATTTTTAAGGGACTCATTCCTATTTATTTCAGGTTCTAACACTGATTAATTATCAACATGATACGATTCTGAATCAAGTTCAAAATTGAGAATTTCTACTTTTTAGACTGCTTCTTTATTTTCTTTATTTTTTAAAAAGTCTAAATATTAATGAGCCGTCTACTTCTACTCATTCTACTAATTTCAATAACCAGTTGCACAGGTCAAACCAAGAAAAAAATGCCAAAACATAAGTACACAAACAAATTAATCAACGAAACTAGTCCTTACCTTTTACAACATGCTCACAATCCCGTAGATTGGCATGCTTGGAATAATGAAACGCTGGAACTAGCCAAAAAAGAAAACAAATTAATACTAATTTCTATTGGTTATTCTTCCTGTCATTGGTGTCATGTAATGGAACATGAATGTTTTGAAGATGAAGAAGTTGCAACTGTAATGAATCAAAATTTCATCAATATAAAAGTTGATAGAGAAGAACGGCCCGATGTTGACCAAATATATATGAATGCTGTACAATTAATAACAGGAAGTGGTGGTTGGCCTCTAAACTGTATTGCATTACCCGATGGTAGACCAATTTGGGGAGGAACATATTTTCCAAAAGAAAACTGGATAAATGCATTAACCCAACTTGCTAAATTATATGCTGAATCACCTGAAAAAGCAGTTAACTATGCTGAAAAGTTAACTGAAGGTGTACAAAATTCAAATATAATTCAAAGAAATAATAATCATCTAGATTTTAAAGTATCCGACCTAAACGTAGCCGTAAATGAGTGGAAATCATCTATGGATTTTGATTTAGGAGGAAGAAAAGAAGCTCCTAAATTCCCAATGCCAAATAATTATCAATTTTTGCTGCGTTATGCAATTCAAGCTGAAGATAAAGAAGTCTTAAGTTATGTAAATACTTCGCTCTCAAATATGGCTTTTGGAGGTATAAACGATCAAATAGGTGGTGGCTTTTCTCGTTATTCAGTAGATAAAAAGTGGCATGTACCTCATTTTGAAAAAATGCTTTATGACAATGGACAATTGGTAAGTTTATTCGCAGAAGCTTATCAGGCCACAAAAAATAAATTGTATAAAAACACGGTTTATCAAACACTTGAGTTTATTGAAAGAGAATTAACAACTAACGAAGGTGCATTTTATTCATCATTAGACGCTGACAGCAATAATTCAAAAGGAAAATTAGAAGAAGGCGCTTATTATGTTTGGACAAAAGATGAATTAAAATCAATTTTAGCTACTGATTTTGAACTGTTTTCGGATTACTACAATGTAAATCATTATGGGTTTTGGGAACACGATAATTATGTACTTATTAGAAAAGATAATACATATGAAATATTAAAAAACCATGCTATTTCAATTGAAGAATTAGAAAGTAAAGTTACTTTTTGGCAAAAAACATTGTTGAAAGAACGAAATAAAAGAGAAAAACCCCGATTAGATGATAAATGCTTAACTTCTTGGAATGCACTTATGCTAAAAGGCTATATTAATGCCTATAGTGTTTTTAATGAACCACATTTTTTAGATGTAGCCATAAAAAATGCAACATTTATCTTCACCAAACAGCTACAAGAAAATGGTAATTTAAATCATAATTATAAAAACGGTAAAAGTACTATTAATGGTTATTTAGAAGATTACACCACTGTAATTGATGCCTATATTATGCTATATGAAGCCACTTTTAATGAATTATGGCTAAATACAGCCAAACAATTAACTGATTACACTTTTGATCATTTTTATGATACTGAAAGTGGATTATTTTATTTCACTTCAGATGAAGATCTAAATTTAATTACTCGTAAAATGGAAATTGAAGATAATGTGATACCTGCTTCAAATTCTATAATGGCTAGAAATTTATTTAAATTAAGTCATTATTATTCTAACAGTTATTATTTAAAAGTAAGCAAACAAATGCTTCATAATGTAAAAGATATAACAAAAAAATATGCATCAGGTTATTCAAATTGGCTACAATTATTAGCTGATTTAACAGGAAATTATTATGAAGTTGCCATAGTAGGTGAAAATGCTTTTGATAAACTCGAAGAGATTAATATCTGTCTCTTATACACATCT
>SDWL01000181.1 GCA_004195315.1 Lutibacter sp. | reverse complement strand
TCATAATTTCATACTGTTAAGATGAACCTTTAAGGTAGTGATTTCATTTTTATCTCGAAAAAACTACCTTTAGGTTTAGTTCAACACCTCATAAAATTTATGCTTACTTTTAAACTAAATAATACAACATAAACTAAACAACAGACCACGAAAAATTATTGGTTTTAAAACCCCTAAAGAAATAATGGATTCTGAACTAAAATTTGTAAATTAGACTCTCAAAAAAAAGCAACGTTTTTGCGTTAGAACTTTGAATGCAGCAAACATATGACAATTGAAAATAGAAAGAATAATGTTTCAGGATTTGATATAATTGCAATTAATTCAGGAATTGGAATAATTGGCTGGATAATTACTGATTTTTTTGGGGGAATGATTATATGGATGCTTTCTTATGATCTTATCATTTTACCAATTTTACTTCTCTATATAATTTCATTAATCAGAAATGGTAAAAGAGTGAGTAAAACAAAACTGATAAATTAAATTACATCAAAAAAACAACAGGATTTATGGCTAAGAAGATTTTAAGAAGTGATGAGAGAAAATCCATTTTTGGATTGGAAGTAAATGGGCCTGTATTTTTCACCTCAGCGATTACCATCATCATCATAATAACATTAACCCTGATGTTTAAAGACAGGGCAGAACACTATTTTACAGCAATCCAGAATTTTGTTGCTAATAAGGCTGGTTGGTTTTTTATATTAAGCGTAAATATTTTTCTAATATTTATGATTTATCTGGCCTTTAGTAAATTTGGGCAGCTAAGGATTGGAGGACAAAGTGCGAAACCCGAATTTAAAACCATTTCTTGGTTCGCGATGCTATTTAGTGCGGGAATGGGAATTGGATTATTGTTTTGGAGTATTTCAGAACCAATTTATCATTTTCTGAGTCCACCAATGGCAGAAGGCGGAACTGCCGAAGCAGCCAAAGAAGCTATGAAATTCACCTTTTTACACTGGGGTTTTCATGCCTGGGCTGTTTATGCATTGGTAGGATTATCTCTGGCATATTTCACTTATTCCCGCGGACTACCACTTACCATCAGATCTATTTTTCATCCTTATTTAGGAGATAAAATTTACGGAAAAATTGGAGATGCCATAGATATCTTCGCGGTGCTAGCCACTTTATTTGGTCTTGCCACTTCTTTAGGAATGGGCGTTCAGCAAATTGCGGCAGGATTAAACCACCTCTTTGGAATAGATAGCGGTGTACAAACTCAAATTTTACTAATTGCAGGGATAACTTCAGTTGCTACCATTTCAGTCGTTTTGGGAGTAGATAAAGGGGTGAGAGTTTTAAGTGAATGGAATATGAGAGTAGCGGTGGTATTTCTTCTGATAGTAGTGATATTAGGACCAACGATCTTTATTTTTAAATCCTTCGTCCAAAATACAGGGAATTATTTTTCTGGTTTTCTTGAAGTTGCAACCTGGACTGAAAGTTTCACCGGTTCCAATTGGCAAAATACCTGGACCGTTTTTTACTGGGGATGGTGGATTGCCTGGTCACCTTTTGTAGGAATGTTTATTGCCCGTATTTCCAAAGGGCGTACCGTACGTGAGTTTATTTTGGGAGTTTTAATAGTGCCTTCCATTGTAACTTTTTTCTGGATCACAGCTTTTGGAAGCACAGCTGTGCATCAGGCGCTTCTTGGAGATGATACTATTGTAAATGCTGTTAATGATAATGTTGCCACTGCTTTGTTTGTGTTTTTGGAAGATTACCCTTTCGCATTTATTCTTAACATTATTGCCGTAATTTTAATTGCAGGATTCTTTATTACCTCTTCAGATTCCGGATCTTTGGTGGTTGATAATTTAACTTCCGGTGGTAAAATAGATGCACCTGTAAGTCAAAGAATCTTTTGGGCAATTGCTGAGGGTGGTGTTGCTGCGGTTCTTTTAATAGGAGGCGGATTACAGGCACTTCAAACAGCCACTATAGTAACAGGTTTACCCTTTGCTGTAATTTTAATAATTATGTGCTTTTCACTTTACAAAGGTTTAAACGAAGATCTGAAGAAACTAAAAAAGCGGGAATCTCAAAAAGAACTTGAAAATTACGAGGAAATAGTTTCTGCCATCGTTAAAAAACGTAATTTTAATCAGCAAAACAACATTAAATAATCTTAATAATGACTGAAATAAAAAACATATTGGTTGCCTTAGACTTATCAGATATTGATAACACCTTAATTGAGTATGCATCATTTATTGCCGAAACTCTTAAGGTTGAAAAAGTGTACTTTGTACATAATATCAAAAAATATGAGATCTCGGAATTATTTGAAGAACAGTTAAAGGATCTTAACCTTGACGAAATAATTGGGGATGAGTTAAATGAAAAGGTGGAAGAAAAATTTACATCTTCAGTAGAATGGGAAGTACTTATTTCAGAAGATCCTTATTCTGAATCCCTCATAAATTATGTTGTTAACAAATATGAGATTCAGCTCGCTTTAATCGGAAATAAAAACAAGTCAAAAGGAACCGGAGTCGTTAGCGGAAAATTACTACGTCTGCTTAAATGCAATATTCTATCTATCCCTAAGAATGCGAAACCAGTTATTACCAATATTTGGGGAGGGACTGATTTTTCAAATGCTTCCAAAAAAGTTTTTGAAGTGGCGGAAAATATACAGAGAAACACTTCGGCTAAAGTAAAAGCGGTGCACGTATACAATGTACCTGTTCAATTCTCTCCTTACATTCCAAAAGAACATCTCGATCTAAAGATAGAAAATCATTTAAAGGAAAAATGTCAGAAATTCATAAAAAAGATTGGATACAAAGGTGACTTAACTACAGAAATTATTCCGGGAAGAGATATTGGAGTTGCAGAAAAACTGCGTATCAAAGCCTTAACTTCCAAGGTAGATCTCATTATTATTGGAGACAAAGGCATAAATATCTTCTCCTCCTTAACTATAGGAAGCGTTACCGAGGAGCTTTTTAATCAGGATCTGGAAGTGCCATTATGGATTGTAAAGTAAAAATTTAAAAAAAAATTGTATTTGTAATTCAGAAATTTTAAGACTAAAACCGAAAAGAATAAATTTAAAAGTTATAAAATTGTTGGTGGAATTAACCAAATAATTAACAAAAGAGATAAAATAATTATTAGAACAAGAGATGCTAAATTCCAATTCCGCCTATATCAAATTGCTTAATTCTTGTAAATAGAATAATTTTAATACTATTAAAACAAAAATAATTGATAAAATTAATGTTTCTTTTTAGTATTAGTCTCTGTTTTTGAAACCACTTCATTTTTATGTTGCAATAAATAATTAGCTACTAATTTATCAACCAACTCTTCTTTTGTTAAATGATGAAAGATAGTTTTAATTTCACCTTTTAGTGCTTGTGAAATTTCATTATTTGGCTTTGTTTTAAATAGTTTCTTAGCCCATAATAGCATATTGTTTTCTTCAATACTTTGTGCATTTGGTTTCTGAAATTCTTTAAAAGTAATTCCTAGTTCTTTTTGAAAATCATTTAAAACAGGAGTTTCTTCATTTTGCAAAACAGTTAATGAAAGTCCTTTCGCTCCTGCCCTTGCAGTTCTTCCACTTCTATGAACATACGTTTCGGCAACATCAGGTAAATGGTAATTTACAACATATGAAATTTCTTTCACATCAATTCCTCTTGCAGCTAAATCTGTTGCTACTAAAATATTAATATAGCCTTCTCTAAACTGTCCCATTATTCTATCACGTATAGGTTGTGTTAAACTTCCGTGAATTGCACCTGATGAAAATTTATGAATAGCTAAATTCTTTGCTAACTTATTAACGGCTGCTTTTGTTTTACAAAATATAATACCTCGTTCTCCGTCTTTTGAAGATAGAAAATGCATTAAGACATCTAATTTTTCAATAGGTTCTACAACTACATATTGATGATCAATACCTTGATTTCCAACCGTTTTCATGTCTACACTTATTTGTGTAACACTTTTAGACATATAATTCTGTACCAATTGCTTAACTGCTCCTGGCAAGGTTGCTGTAAACAAGAAAGTTCTTTTCTTTTTTGGTAATTCAGCAATAATATCATCTAAACCTTCTTTTAAAGAAGTAACCATTTCATCAGCTTCATCTAAAACTAAATAATTAACTTGTTTAATGTTTATTGCATTACGCTTCATTAAGTCAATTAAACGTCCTGGAGTTGCAATTATAATATGTGTTGTTTTAGATAAACGCTCAATTTGTGGTTTTATAGGAATTCCTCCACAAGTTGCCGCTATTGAAATCTCTGGTAAATAAGTAGCATATGCTTCTATATTACTAAATATTTGATGTCCTAACTCTCTGGTTGGAACTAAAATTACTGCTTGAATGTGTTGCTTATTCAAATCAATCAATTGTAATAGAGGCAATCCGAAAGCAGCAGTTTTTCCTGTTCCTGTTTTTGCTAAACCAACAAAATCATCAGTTTTGTTTAAAATTATTGGAATTGTTTTCTCTTGAATTTCTGTAGGTGTTGAAAACTTTAAATCGATTAAACTTTTTAATATTGGTGCTGAAATTCCTAAATCAGAGAATTGTTTTGACATACTTTTAATTTTTGCAAAGGTAACGAGTCTTTAGTTTAAAAAATAATGAACTTACCCCCAATTAAATTATATTATTAAAAAACTATAAATAAAGCTCCATTCTTATGTTACAGCGCTCATAAGGCGTGTCAGTCTGTACAGGTATTTCCTTAAATCCGACTTTATGATATAAAGTAATTGCAGGTGTTAGTTTAGTGTTAGAATCTAGAAATAACCGATTCACTCCTGCTTTCCCTGCATAATCAATACAAGCATACATTAATTTCTGACCCTGTCTCTTATACACATCT
>SDWL01000180.1 GCA_004195315.1 Lutibacter sp. | reverse complement strand
AGATGTGTATAAGAGACAGGATTTGATCACTTTATATAATTCACCCCCAGCAATACCATTTATTTTAGCAATTATATCTTCTTTGTTTAGTTTGTTTTCATCATACGTAAATTGACCTTTTTTAGCTTCAAAGCTTACTTTTGAAAAGGTTATGCCTTCAACTTTAGATAATTTAGATTCAATAAGCCTTGCGCAACCAATTTCACAAGTCATTCCTTCAATTTCTACTTCTAAGTTTTTATATATTGCAGCAACTTCTTGTTTTGATACTTCAACTTTTTTTATTGTTTCCTCTTTTTTTGTTTGGTTACAAGAAAATAACACAAGAACTACTATTAAAATTGATAAATACTTTCCCATAAGTGATTTCTATTTAATTATTTAGCGAATTTATAAACTAATAATTTTAAAACCGAATAATTAAACGATTTTTGCACTTTATTTTATGAAATGGAAAATAAAAAATTAAGATGGGTTTATTTAATTGCGCTTTCAATAATTTGGGGAGCTTCATTTATTTTAATGAAAAAAGCACTGATTGCATTAACGCCAGTACAAGTTGGTGCACTTAGAATATTAATAACATCTGTATTTTTATTGTTAATTGGGTTTAAACGATTACTAAAAATTAAAAAAAGGCATTGGTATTATTTAACTTTGAATGGTTTTGTTGGTACTTTTTTTCCAGCATTTTTGTTTGCCTACGCTATTGAAAAAATTGATAGTTCTATTGCGTCAATATTTAACTCTCTTACACCGTTAAACACTTTAATTTTTGGAGCTTTATTTTTTGGTTTTGGATTTAGAAGAAGACAATTAATTGGTGTGTTAATTGGGCTAGTAGGTACTGTGCTTTTAATATTAAAAGGTGCTGAGTTAAATCCTAATCAAGATTATTTTTATGCTAGTTTTATTTTAATTTCTTCAGTAGGATATGCCTTAAATGTGAACATTTTGAAGAAGTATTTATACGAGTTAGATGCGTTAAGTATTACAGTTGCAAACTTTACTTTGTTAATTGTTCCAACATTAATAGTGTTATGGTTTACAGATTTTATTACTACGTTTGAAATTACAGAATCTAGTAAAATATCTATTTTGTATTTAGTGATATTATCAGTTTTTGGAACGGGTATTGCAAAAATTATGTTTAATAGATTAATTCAAATATCAAATCCAATATTTTCTTCATCTGTTACTTATTTAATTCCTATTGTTGCTATTTCATTGGGAATTTTAGACGGTGAAAAAATATCATTAATGCAATTTTCTTCTGGGTTTATTATATTATTTGGGGTTTATTTAGTAAATAAGTCTAAATAAAAAACGCCTCAATTTCTTGAGACGTTTTTAAATGTATTTTTGAAGTGTTATTTATTCAAAATCACTAGTAGAAACTCCTTCGTTAATTGTTATTTCTTTAATAACAAATTCAAATATTTGCGGTCCTGCAGTCATTTTAAATGAATGAGGAAATTTAACACCATTCACTTCTTTGTAATCTGAAAAATCAAAAGTTTGAAACATAGTTTTTCCGCCAGCTTCAATTTTAGTTACTTGTTTCACTTTTAAACCTGTAGCAACATCATAATAAATAGTAGTGTCATCACCTTCTTTTATTACATAAGCATCACTACCATTTATTGGTTCAATTTTTTCTAATGAAACTTTTTCATCAGTTGCATAACCTGCTTCTGGAAATGGTACAATGTTAGTTTTAGTTTTTTCTAAAATATCACCACTTAATTCAGTTTTTCTTCCTTGTTGCTCAGAATAACCTTTCTCTCCGTCAAAAATCATTTTTGATAAAATCATTCCCATACCAGACATGACAACTGATTGTTTGTTTGGTGCCATTGATTTTGATTCCATAGTTAAAGCCATTCCTTGAAAACTAGCTTCGGCTTTGTTATAAAAAGTTGTAATGCTAGTTACTTTCTCAGCTCCCCCAATTGCTTCAAAATAACCATCTATTACGGTTTGTTTTGTAACTCCAACAGGAATTGGTTTTGTCATTTCTGGTTTTTCAGAAGCATTAGCTTCTTTATCAAAATAATTAATTTTGTATGGTAATTTTTCAAGATTTGGTAATACTTCTAACGCTTTACCAGTAACTATAATTCTTGCATTATCTTCACTGAAATATTTTTGAGCAACACGTTGTATATCTTCAATAGTTACTGCATTAAGCTTCGTTAAATAAGTTTCATAAAAATCTTCTGGTAACTTATTAGTTTTAATTCTTAAAGCATAACCAGTAACTGTTTCGGGTTTTTCAACATTTCTTACAAAACTACCAACATAAGCAGCTTTTACAGTTTCTAATTCTTTTTCAGTTACTTTTTCAGATCTAATTTTTTTTAGTTCTTTCATTATTTCAACAACTGTAGTATCAGTTACTGCATTTCTAACTTGTGCTCCGGCTGAAAATAATGCAGCAGTCGATTTGTTAGCCCTAATACCAGATCTTGCTCCGTAAGTAAAACCGTGCTCTTCTCTTAAATTCATGTTTAAGTAACTGTTAAAATCACCACCAAAAATTCTATTTGCAAGTAGTACAGCAAAATAATCGCTATCATTCATGTTAAAATTAACGGTGCTTAAAACTGTAACGTCAGATTGTACCGAATTTGGCATATCAATAAAATTAATTTCAGTTTCAGAAATATTAGTTACTTCAGGAATTGTATAAGCAGGTAATTCACCTTTTTTCCAATTGTTAAATTGTTTTTTAACTAATTTTTTAACCTCTTTAAAGTTTACATCACCAACAATTACTAAATAAGCATTGTTTGGTTTAAAATATGTATTGTAAAAGTTTTGAACATCAGCTAATGCTATATTTTCTACAGTTTCTTTGGATATAAATTCACCATATGGATGGTTTTTACCATAAGCCAATGCAGATTGAACTCTATTAGCAACAGTTGCTACACTTTTTTCTTCAGATTTAATTCCATCAAGTAAAATATTTACTTCTTTATCAAATTCTTCTTGAGTAAAAACTGGATTCTGTGAACCGTCAGCCATCAATTCTAAAATTCTTGGGAAGTATTTAGATAATGAGTTTAATCTAGCCCCTCGACTTGAAAATGACAAACGTGCACCTAAATAATCAACTTCTTCATTAAAAGCATCTTTGCTTATGTTTTTTGTTCCAGATCCTATTAAACGACCAGTTAAACTAGATACACCTGCTTTATCTCCTTCAAAAATCGGATTGTTATCAATAGTTAAAGTAGCAGATACACGTGGTAATTTGTGATTTTCAACTACTAAAACTTTTAGGCCATTTTTAAGTTCAAAAGTTTGAGGTTTTCCTAAATTAATTTTAGGTGAAGGTCCTGGTTTTGGTTGTACTGATCTATCTACTTGTGCAGACAGTGACAGTGTCAAAAATAAGATTGTTATAATTGATATATATTTTGTTTTCATGTGTTGTTTTAGTTTTGCGCTTTATCTTTTTTTGGTAAATAATCTAACACTAATCGTTGGTTAGGGTTTAGATATTTTTTAGCAATTTCTCTAATTTCTTCTTTAGTAATAGAATTGTAAATTTCTATTTCTGTATTAATTAGGTTTACATCATCATAAAGCATGTAAAATGTTGCCAATGAACCGGCAATACCTTCAACACTTGAATTTGAATTCACAAATTTATTTTCAAATTTATTTCTTAATTTTTGAAGTTCTTTATCAGAAATTAACTCTGTTTGAATTTTTACAATTTCTTCATCCATTTCAACAACTAAATCATCTAAGGTATTTTCACCTACAGGAAGAGCTAATACAATGTATGCACCATATTCCTCCAAAGAATAACTGAAAGCAGCAATTTGCATAGCTTTTTTCTTTTCATCTACTAGTTTTTTGTATAGTCTAGAGCTTTTACCATCACTTAAAATAGTTGAAATCATATCTAAAACTCTAGCTTCTCTTGTTGTCATTGCAGGCGTTCTATAAACCGTAAAAACAGCAGGTATTTGAATGTTAGGGTCTTCAAAAGTTGTTTTAATTTCTTCAGTAATAGGATTTTCTTGTATTACAGTACGAGTTATTTCTTCTCCTCTTGGGATAGTGCCAAAATAATCTGCAATTATTTTTTTTGCAGTAGTAGTTTCAAAATCACCTGCAACAACTAAAACAGCATTGTTAGGCACGTAATATTTTTTATTAAAATCTTGAAATTCTTTTAAGGTTGCTGCATCTAAATGGTCCATTGAACCAAGTGTTGTCCATCTATAAGGATGATTTTTGAATAAGTTTTTAAACACTTCATTAGTCCATTGTCCATAAGGTGAATTGTCAACACTTAATCTTTTTTCTTCTTTAATAACTTCGCTTTGTGTGTCAACACCTATTTGGTTAATAATTGGATGTAGCATTCTTTCAGATTCCATCCATAAACCTAATTCTAAATTATTTGAAGGGAAAACTTCATAATAATATGTTCTGTCCTGATTTGTATTTGCATTGTTAGTACCACCGTTAGACGATACTATTTTAAACCATTCACCTCTTTCAATATTTTCAGTTCCTTCAAACAATAAATGTTCGAAAAAATGTGCAACACCTGTGCGTTCTGGGTTCTCATCTTTAGCACCTACATGGTACATTACTGCAGTAGTTACTAGTGGTGCAGAATTGTCTTGATGTAAAATTACATGTAAACCGTTGCTTAAGTCATACTCTTCAAAAGTTACTTTTTGTGCAAATGTGTTTACACTTAAAAGAAACCCTAGAAGGCTTAAGAAATACATTTTTCTCATAGTTATAGATAGATTAAATTAATTAATGTTTTGCTATAGGACGCATGTTTTAAATCTGTCTCTTATACACATCT
>SDWL01000179.1 GCA_004195315.1 Lutibacter sp. | reverse complement strand
AGATGTGTATAAGAGACAGTGTTACAATAGTATAAACAATATATAAACTATTAAAAATTATGAAATTACTTAGTAAAGTGCTGTATCTAAATTTATTTTTATTCCTATTCATTTCTTGTAATAAAGAAGATGATTTAAGTTTAAATGATGTTGCTGGAATCTATGAAGGAACCATAACATCAGAATTAGCTAATAAATCAGATGCTAAATCTACTTCCATTAATGAGAATAAGGCAATTGCAGAAATTACCATGGTAGGAAATCAAATTCAGGTGTATTGCCATAGCGAGAATTTTGAAACTACCCTTATGCTTGATTTGTTTAATGACAATGAAAATTTTCAGGTGTGTTTAACAGGAAATGATTTTGAAGAAATGTATGAACACATGTATAATTTTAGTAGTACACATGGTGGGATGATGAATAATGCAAATCAATGGGCGGATCACTTAAATAATAATCACGAACAAGGTGATCAGCATTTTGGCGGGTTTGATATGAGACATAATACATTTGAGTACACCTTTAATATTAATGGTTTAAATTACCATTTTCAAGGAGTAAAACAGTAAAAAGAAGTGTTTTAGGTTAATTCACGCTGTTTTTTAAAAAATAGGTTGGGTATTTCTAAAATGAAGAGTTATAATATTAACAAAAATTAAAATATTATGAAAACAATAAAAAAATTACTTTTTTTAAGTTTATTTCTGCTTGTATTTTCTTCTTGTCAAGAAGAAATATCCGAAATAACACAAGCCCCAGAAGGCGAAGTTCTACAAGCAAATACAAATGTTGCTAATTTAGTACAACGTACAACTACTAAAGACGGCTCAAAAGACAATATAATTGATAATGCAAGTTGTCTAAGTGTTCAACTTCCCGTAACAGTAAGTGTTAATGGCTTAGAAATAATAGTAGACTCTGAAGCCGATTTTGAAGTAATAGAAGCTATTTTTGATGAGTTTGATGATGATATTGACGATCTTGATATTATATTTCCAATTGTAATTATATTAAGTGATTTTACAGAAATCACCATTAATAACTTTGATGAATTAGAAAATTTTATTGCAGAATGTGAAGGTGAAAATGAAATGGACGACGACATAGAATGTGTAGATTTCGTATACCCAATAACACTCTCAATTTTTGATTCGGCAAATCAATTAGCCGAAACTATTACAATTCAAAGCGATGAACATTTTTATAAATTTATTGATGAAATTGAGGGTCATCATATTGTTCAAGTAAATTTCCCAATTACGGTAGTTCTTTTTGATGGTACAGAAAAGGTTATAACAGATTTAGAAATGCTTGAAGACGTTATGGAAAACGTCAAAGATTTGTGTGATGAAGATGATGACAATGATTTTGATGATGATGATTGTATGCATTGTACAAAAGATCAAACAACTCAACTTTTATTAGAATGTAGCTGGAATGTTGATAAACTAATTATTAACGATCAAGATAATACAGAACAATTTGAAAACTTCAAATTTACATTTTTAGAAGAAGGTACCGTTATTGCCGAATCCGGTGGAAATGAATTCACAGGAACCTGGGAATTAACCGAGCCAGATCATATGGGAATGGGTAGCAATTCACAACATGGAATTTTTGTAAATATAAATTTTGAAGACTTACCTGATCTTTCATTTAATTGGATGTTACATGAAATTGAAGATAACAATACAATTGACTTTAGAATTGTACACAACAGGTTAAGAATTGAACAAAATTGTGATACAAATAATGATAATAATGATGATACTTGTTTTGAAATTTCTGAGGAGGCATTAAGCAGTTTACTAGTATCCTGTAATTGGTCTGTAAATAAAATAATTAATGATGGTGTTGATAATACAGAGCAGTTTTCAAATTTCACATTCACATTCTTTGAAGACAAAAGATTAGAAGCTGAATCTGGCGGAAATATTATAAATGGAACTTGGAATATAGGCTTCTTCGAAAATTGTATGGATGTAAAAATGAATTTTGAAAACTTCCCTCAATTTTCATTAGACTGGAGACTTCATCTGATTGAAAATGGCATGGAAATGGAATTTAAATTTGGTGAAGATGAACTTAAACTTATAAAAACTTGTAATGAAGACAAAACGAATCTTATGAATATTTTAAATGAAGGTTCTTGGGTTGTAGCACGTTTTATTGATAAAGGAGTAACCAAAACAAGTAACTATACAGATTTTGCATTAGACTTTAAAGAAGATTTTACAGTAACAGCCACAAAAGGTAATGATGTTGTTGATGGAACTTGGATGGTTCGTTTTGATAGCGGAAAATTAAAACTAGATTTAGATTTTGGAGAAACCATTCCTTTTGATGAATTTAATGAAGATTGGCTAACTGTTGACATTACAAATACAAGAGTTGAAGTTAATAATTTAGATGACTCTGGAAATGAAGAAAGCAATTTAGTTTTCGAAAGATTATAAAAAACACCCCATTTTATTTAATTGTTCAAAAGTCACTTTTTAAGTGGCTTTTGAATTTTAAAGAGTTATTAAAACATATCATCTCATTTTAAACAAAAATAAGAAGCTTCTAAAAGTAAGAGTTCAAAAAATTACTGTTTTAGCGTACTTAAAAACAGAGAGTCTCTTTCCTTATTTATTTTAATAACTTCATCAATATTATCGTTTGGTATAGTAAGCGAAAGTACATAGTGCTCAATTTTCCAGAAGTTTTCACTTTTAGTAAGCACTCCAGAACCTCTACAAATTCCCATATGAGTTTCTAAAAGTTCATCAAACCAAGCTACTTTTCCATCTTTATAAATATAAATATTTCGTTCAACTGAAGTAAAACTCCAAGCTTTTCCTTTCTCAAAATAGGGTTTGCTAAACTCTTTAAACTCATTATTTTTCCAATTTTCTGAAGCGTCAGTTCCTATAAAAATACTTTCATTTGTCATTGCTTCAAAATAAGTTTCAAAATTAGCTTCGGCTGCACTGTCATGCCAAGCGTCTAAAACATTTTTAATCAATACTTTTTCAGCAGTAGTATCACTTTTTTTAAAAGTAATATTACTTTCACAATTTGAAAATAATATTATAAAAACGAATAAATAAATAATTTTTTTCATTTAATTGTCTTTTTTGGAGCTATTAACGTTTGTTCTGATTTTTCCTTTATTGGTTTTATTAATTTATTCGGTTTTTTTCTCTCAAACTTTTCTCTTATAAGAGATTCTTTTTTGTCAAATTCCCTCCTTTTTTTAAGCTCTAACGTTTCATTTTCACCAATTGGAATTTCAGTATCAACTTCTAATAAATTCTGTAACTCTTCCGCCTTATAAATAGTATTAATTTTAGCGTTTACTGATGAAAACACCTCTACTATTTTATCAACTTCTTCTTTGACCTCTTCACTTGAAATGGATGGAATTGCTGCCATATCAGTCAATCTTAAAGTTTCATTATATAAAACATTAAAGCGAGCCACCATATTTAACTCCTTTAATTTTTCAACTCTAATTGTATCCTTCATTAATTGCACTAAACCAGAAAGTTCTTTTGCATTGTCTAGTGCTTCCATATTAGAAATATTATAGTATTTTACTATAAATTCATCAACATCACGGTATTCTTTCCATTCTGAAACTGCTTTTTTAGCTTTTGGAATTAAGGTTTCTCCAATTCCATTAACAATACGATTGGAGTTTATTTTTAACGAATCTGTGTTTTCAGAAACTTCTTGTATAGTTTTGGTTCTTTGACACGAAAAACTTAAAAATATAATGAATAATAAAAGGCTATATAAATACTTCATTTTAAAAATAATTGACTTCAAAAATACTAATTATTACACTAATCTTTCAAAAAATTATCATTTTGATAAAAAACTATTCTACATACATTGAAAAAATATTTTAAGTATCTTTGAAACGGCAATAATAAGGATACATATCTAAATGAATAAAAACATATTAATTATAGGCGCCTGCGGTCAAATTGGAACAGAATTAACGCTAAAATTACGTGAAATAAACGGTAAAAACGCAGTAATTGCTTCAGATATACATGAAGGAAGTGATGAGTTAATGCAATCAGGTCCATTTGAGATTGTGAACGCTATGGATTATAATAGTATTTTAAAAGTTATTGAAAAATATGCTATTAATGAAGTGTATTTAATGGCAGCTATGCTTTCAGCAACTGGAGAAAAGTTTCCAGAAAAAGCATGGGAATTAAATATGAATTCTTTATTTAACGTACTTAACTTAGCTAAAACTGGTAAAATAAAAAAAGTGTTTTGGCCAAGTTCTATTGCTGTTTTTGGACCAACTACTCCTAAAGAAAATACGCCTCAAGAAACCGTTATGGAACCATCAACAGTTTATGGAATTAGTAAACAAGCAGGCGAACGTTGGTGCGAATATTACTTTAATAAATTTGGTGTTGATGTTAGAAGTATTCGTTACCCTGGAATAATAAGTTGGAAAGCAAATCCAGGAGGTGGAACTACAGATTATGCTATTGAAATTTACCACAAAGCATTACTAGAAGGTAAATACAGTTCTTTTTTAAATAAAGACACTAAATTACCTATGATGTATATTGACGATGCTATTGAAGCAACCATAAATATTATGGACGCTAAACCAGAAGCTATAAAAATACGTTCATCTTATAATTTAGCAGGTATGAGTTTTACACCTGAAGATGTTAGTTCAACAATTAAAAAAACAATTCCTGAATTTAAAATTACATACAATTCAGATTTCAGACAAAATATTGCGGATAGTTGGCCAAAAAGCATTGACGATTCTAAAGCAAGAGAAGATTGGGGTTGGAATCACAAAATTGATTTAGAAAAAATGACTGCAAAAATGTTAGAAAATTTGAGTTTAAAATATAATTTTAACTATTAAAC
>SDWL01000178.1 GCA_004195315.1 Lutibacter sp. | reverse complement strand
AGATGTGTATAAGAGACAGGTTATAGTTCATTCATAAAAAATAATTTCTAGCAAATGCAATTTCATTGAAAAACTGCGTTATTAGATAATAGTTTAAATCTTTCAATTTTTATTAAAAATGACATATAAAAAAATTGTTCTACCATTTATTGTGTTTTTTATAACCCTTTCAATATTAGCACAAAAAACAGCCATTTACACCAACTCACTCTCAGAATACAACCATGCAATTGAATTATACCAAAACAAAGCGTATGTAGCGGCTCAACAAAAATTCAATGAAATTAAATTTCAGTTTGACAATTCGTCAGAATTAAAAGCCAATTGCGAATATTACGCTGCCAATTGCGCCATAAGATTAGAACAACCAAATTCTGATGATTTAATGCAACAATTTGTAGATAAATATCCTACAAGTTTAAAACAAAATAGTGCTTTTATTGATGTCGCTAATTATTATTTCAAAATTGGAAAATACTCCTATGCCGCAAAGTGGTATTCTAAAGTAAATACTACTAATTTAACTATTAGAGACGAAGAAGATTTCAATTTTAAATATGCCTATTCTTTATTTGCTAATAAGGCATATACAAAGGCAAAAGAATATTTTTTATTACTATTAGATTCTCAAGAATATGGAGCGCAGGCAAAATATTATTACGGTTATATTGCTTATAAAGATGATGATTATGAAACTGCTGATACTTATTTAGGTGAAGTTGTTGAAGATAAAAATTTTAAAACTGATGTTTCATATTATTTAGCTGATATGAACTTTAAATTAGGAAAGTTTAAAAAAGCTATTGAACACGGTTTACCACTTCTTGAAAAAGCGAAACGTATAGAACATTCTGAAATTTCTAAAATAGTTGGGGAAAGTTATTTTAATCTCCAAAAATACGATGAAGCAATTCTTCATTTAAACAATTATAAAGGTAAACGTGGTAAATGGAACAACACCGATTATTATTTTCTGGGTTATGCATATTACCAACAAAACGATTTTGAAAATGCCATTAATAACTTCAATAAAATAATTAATGGAAATAATGATATTGCACAAAATGCCTATTACCATTTAGCTGAATGTTACTTAAAACTGGAGAAAAAAAATGAAGCTCTAAATGCGTTTAGAAATGCGGCTGATATGAAGTATAAACCTAAAATTAAGAAAGATGCATGGTTAAATTACGCCAAGCTAAGCTATGAAATAGGGAATCCGTACAAAAGTGTGCCTGATGTTTTGCAAGAGTATATAGAGCTGTATCCAAATTCTACTCATAAAAATGAAATTAACGACTTAATTATTAGCGCTTACATTACTTCAAAAGATTATGAAGGTGCTTTAGACTATTTAAAAAATAAGAAAAGTGCGAAAGAACGCTCCCTTTTTCAAAAAGTAACATTTTATAGAGGTGTTGAACTTTTTACTGAAGGAAATTACGATAAAGCAAAAGAAAGTTTTGAAAACTCCTTAACCATTCCTTTAGATGCAAATTTTACTGCTCGTGCAAATTTTTGGAAAGGAGAATCTAATTACAGATTAAACAATTTTAACGATGCATTAACAAATTTTAAAGCATTTACTTTAAATAGTGAAGCTTCAAAAACTGAAGAATTTGAGCATATAAATTACAATATAGGTTATGCTTATTTCAAACAAAAAAATTATGATAAATCAATTCAAGAATTCAAAACTTACATCAATAAAAATACTGATGATGACTTAAGACGTAACGATAGTTATTTAAGAATTGCTGATGGCTATTTTGCAAGTAGTAACTATTCAAACGCAATAACTTACTATAATAAAGCTATTGAAATGAACGGAATTGATACAGATTACGCACAATTTCAAAAAGCAATTAGTTATGGCTTAATTAATAAAGAAAATGATAAAATAGCAACACTAAATTCATTTTTAAACACTCATTTAAAATCAACATTTAAAGACAATGCGCTTTATGTTTTAGGAAATTCATACATTAATAAAAATCAAAATGAACTTGCTTTAGAAAATTTTGACAAACTAATTTTAAATTATAAAAGAAGTCCGTTGGTTTCAAAATCGCTACTTAAAAAAGGGTTAATATATTACAATACCTTGAAAAATGAACAAGCGTTATCAACTTACAAAAACATTGTTAAACGTTTTCCAAATACTGCTGAAGCAAAACAAGCAGTTAAAAACACACGTCAAATTTATGTAGATTTGGGTCGTGTTGACGAGTATGCCTCTTGGGTGAAAGATATTGATTTTGTGAATGTTACAGATGAAGAATTAGATAATGACACTTATGAATCTGCAGAAAAACAATACTTACAAAACAACCATAAAAAAGCAATTGAAAGCTTCACAAAGTATCTACAAAATTTCCCAAAAGGCTTAAACGCTTTAAAATCTAATTTTTATCTAGCTCAATCGCTCTTTTCTAAAAATCAACATTCAAAAGCTATTCCACATTATATTTATGTTATAAATGAAGAACGAAATGAATTTACCGAAATTTCACTTTCAAGTTTATCACAAGTTTATTTAGAAAATAATAATTGGAAAAATGCCATTCCAATTTTAGAACGATTAGAAAAAGAAGCTGATTTACCTCAAAATATCACTTTTTCGCAATCTAATTTAATGAAAGGATATTATGAAAATAAAGAATATGGCAAAGCCGTAAATTATGCTGAAATAGTTTTACAAAACGGAAAGCTTGAAAATAGAATAAAATCTGATGCACATATTATTATTGCTCGCTCAGCCATTAAAACTGAGAATGAAGAAAAAGCAAGAATTGCTTATAAAGAAGTGGAAAAAATTGCTTCAGGAGAATTAAAAGCAGAAGCATTATATTATAATGCTTACTTTGAAAATAAAGATGGAAGCTATAGAGTTTCTAATGAAATAGTTCAAAAAATTGCTGCAGATTATGCGGCTTATAAATATTGGGGAGCGAAAGGTTTAATACTAATGGCAACAAATTATTATGAATTACAAGATGCGTATCAAGCAACCTATATTTTAGAAAGTGTACTAAAAAACTTCTCGGAATTTGATGATGTAGTTGAAGGAGCAACAGAAGAACTCAGCAGAATTAAAACAGAACAGGCCAAAACAAATGATTCTGTAAAAAATTAACAATTACTCTAATAAACGAATAAACATATAAATATGCGAAAGCTTATCATAACTTCATTAGCACTATTACTAACTGGATTTTCTTTTTCTCAGGAAACTAAAAAAGACACCTTAAAAACTGAAGAAATAATAGTTGTAAAACCATATACCCCAACAATTTCTGATGCTTTTAAAGTAACATCAAATCCAAAAATTGAAGATACCAGTACTATTGAAAAAGAAAAAGTAACCTATACTATTTTTTCAATTCCCGTTGCCTCAACCTTTACCCCTTCAAAAGGAAAAGCAAAAGGTGTTGTTAAAGAACCCAAAGATCGTTTGTTTCAAAACTATATTTCTGCTGGTTTTGGAAATTTTACTAGTCCGTTATTTGAAGCATATATACATTCTGGAGATACAAGGTATAACGATTTTGGTATCTTTATAAATCATCATTCTTCTGAAGGAGGAATTAAAGATTTATTATTAAATGATAACTTTTCAGACACTAGAATTGATGGTTATTACAAACAATTTGACCGAGATTATAATTGGCAAGTAAACGCTGGCGTACAACGAGAACAATACAATTATTATGGCTTACCAACTGATGTTATTTTTGATGATGCTTTTATAAATGCTATAGATGAAGAACAAGTCTATAAAAATCTTTATGTTGGAGGGAAAATAGATTTTGAAGATTCCTTTTTTAAAGGTGCAACAGCTGAAATTAAAAATTTTTCTGATAATTTTAACAGCAATGAATTTCGCCTTTTAGTGAAACCTAGATTCGAATTTCCTATTTCAACAGAGTTGATTAATAGTGAGTTTTCTATAGACTTTCTTGCAGGTAAATTCAAGCAAAGCTATTTAGCATCAAACGATGTTAATCATAGTTATTTAAACTTAGGATTTAGTCCGAATTTAGAAGTTTTACGTGATAATTTAACCGTGAACTTAGGTGCTAAGTTATATTACACAAACGATTTAGAACATAAAAATACTGATTTTTATGCTTATCCAAATGTAACAGCTTCATTAAAAATGATTGATGAAGTTTTAATTATTGTTGCTGGTGTTACAGGTGATTTAGATCAAAATACATATAGTGGTTTTTCAAATGAAAATCCATATGTTTCGCCAACACTTAACATACTTCAAACTGATCAACAATACAAAGCATTTGCAGGAGCGAAAGGAAAACTTGCATCAAATATTGGTTACAATTTTAATGTGAGTCATACTTCCGAAAAAAATAAACCGCTGTTTATTCAAAACCAAACAAAAACTGATGGAATTATTGCTTTAGAAAACGCTTATGAAGCCGGAAATTCTTTTAACGTTATTTATGATAACGTTAAAACTTTAGGTGTTTTTGCAGAAATTACAATTGATGCCTCCAAAGAATTTGATTTTGGAGCTACTTTAAATTATTCAAACTTCACCACTGAAACACAATTAGAAGCTTGGAATTTACCAGATATTACTGCTACAATTTCAGCCGATTATCAAAATAAAAACTGGTTTGCTGGCGCGAAATTATTTTATAATGGAGAAACCAATGATTTTGTAATTCCATATGGTTTAACATTTGAAAATGGTAGTATTATAAAAAATGAATCATACCTAGATTTAAATTTAAATGGAGGTTATATTTTTTCTGATAGGCTAACAGCATTCGCAAAAATTAACAATGCTTTAGGTGAAAAATATAGCACGTATGTTAATTATCAAGTGCAAACACTGCAAATTTTAGCCGGTATCACTTATAAATCTGTCTCTTATACACATCT
>SDWL01000177.1 GCA_004195315.1 Lutibacter sp. | reverse complement strand
ATCACAATTTAGAGGTGTTAGAAATGTAGAGTTCTTTCTCTTTAGACTAACAAATATTTTTGCCTAATTTAAAATCCCACAACTTTTGGACTTGATCCGATAAAAATGGTATTTCTCTTTTGCTAACTAATTTGAATAGGAGAAAATAAGCAAATAAAAAGCGAGCTAAATAGCTCGCTTTTTATTATTATAATTTTAAACTAAGAACTATCCGTTCATAGAAATTAAAAATTCATCATTTGATGTTGTGTATTGAATTTTATCTTTAATAAATTCCATTGCTTCAACAGGATTCATATCGGCTAAATATTTTCTAAGTATCCACATACGTTTAACAGTTTTAGGGTCTAGCAGTAAATCATCTCTACGTGTGCTTGATTTAACTAAATCTATTGCAGGATAAATTCTACGGTTAGAAATATTTCTTTCTAATTGAAGTTCCATATTACCAGTACCTTTAAATTCTTCAAAGATTACCTCATCCATTTTTGATCCAGTCTCAGTTAAAGCAGTTGCAATAATTGTTAATGATCCGCCATTTTCAATATTACGAGCAGCTCCAAAGAAACGTTTAGGTTTGTGTAATGCATTTGCATCAATACCACCTGATAAAATTTTACCTGACGCTGGCGCAACGGTGTTATAAGCTCTAGCCAATCGAGTAATTGAATCTAATAATATAACAACATCATGGCCACATTCAACCAATCGTTTTGCTTTTTCTAAAACAATATTGGCAACTCTAACGTGTTTTTCTGCCGGTTCGTCAAAAGTTGAAGCAACAACTTCACCTTTCACACTACGTTGCATATCTGTTACCTCTTCTGGTCTTTCATCAATTAATAAAATAATTTGATAAACTTCGGGATGATTAGAAGCTATAGAATTTGCAATATCTTTAAGTAACATTGTTTTACCAGTTTTTGGCTGAGAAACAATCATTCCTCTTTGTCCTTTTCCAATTGGTGAAAACAAATCCATAATTCTTGTAGAAAGTGTACTTCCTTTTCCTGCTAAATTAAATTTTTCTTCTGGGAATAAAGGAGTTAAATGTTCAAATGATACACGGTCTCTTACAATATTTGGATTCAATCCATTTATTTTTGATACACGTATTAAGGGGAAGTATTTTTCTCCTTCTTTAGGAGGTCTTACTACACCTTTTACAGTATCTCCTGTTTTTAAACCAAATAATTTTACTTGTGACTGCGATAAATAGATATCATCTGGCGAAGACAAGTAGTTATAATCTGATGAGCGTAAGAAACCATAACCTTAGGTTGATTTTGTTGTTTTGGTGGATTAGGCTTGTTCACCTGTTTAGGTGGATTTACTTGCTTTGGTTGGTTTGTTTGAATAGCTATAGGTTCATTAGTTGTATTAGCACTTTCAACTTCCTCCTTTGCAACTGGTTCTTTAATTGAAACAGGCTTTTTAATTTCAACTCTTTTATTCGGTTTTAATTCTCTCTTTTGTTCAGGTTGAATTTCAACTTTCGTTTCTAAAGCAAGTTCTTCCTGAATGTTTTCAGTAGGGATTACTTTAGTGTCTTTTGCAGGGTTTGCTTTTTTTATAATTCTTCTGCGTTTAGGTTTTTCATCAGTAGATGAAGCTTTTGTAATTGTTGAAGGAGTAGTAGCTTGAATGTCTAATATTAAATATACTAGATCTAGTTTATTTAATTGACTGAATTTTTTAGCTCCAATAGTTTTTGCAATCTCTTGTAAATCTACAAGTGTTTTCTCCTTTAATTGGGAAATTTCAAACATTGTGTTATTTTGTAATTATTGTTTATGTATAAAGACTGTTTTATTATTCTGTAAAGAATTTTATTGTAAATTAAACGTTGTGGTATTTAGTCGTTTTAATTGTAGTTTCCTTATGTGATTAAGCATAAGGTTATTGCAAATATATAAAATTATTTTATATAACTAATCTTTTATTCTTTAAAAAGAAAACGTATTTTTGCCTTAAGTTAGTATAAAACTATGATTCAAAGAATACAATCTGTTTATTTGTTAATTGCAACATTACTTTCAGGCGGTTTAATTTTTGTATTAAATCTATGGGTGAATGAGCAAGGGACAGAATTTTTTGTGATTGATTCCTTTAGTTCAGGAAGCATATTACTAAAAGTAATGGCAGTATTATTTTTTGTATCTTCGTGTTTAACATTGATTGCAATTTTTCAATTTAAAAAAAGGCAATTACAATTTGTGTTAGGCCGATTATCAATTTTGACCAATTTTATTATAATAGGTATAGTCGTATATTTTTCGCAAAACTTATCTGGAGAAATTAACGTTTCTGAGAAGGGTATTGGGTTGCTCATTCCAATTTTAACTATTGTATTTGTAGTGATTGCAAATAAAGCAATTAAAAAGGATGAAGAACTTGTAAAATCTGTTGATAGATTGCGATAACCTTTTATCTTAGTATATTAAGTGCAGAAAAACCATTTCAATTTTTATTGAAATGGTTTTTTATTTTCGCTGTTCTAATTCAATAACTTCTAAATTGGCAATTTTATCTTCATTAATTTCAAAACGAAGCATTGTTCTTACTGTATGAAATCCATGTTTGCCTGCAGCACCTGGATTCATATGTAATAAATTTAATTTTTTATCAAACATCACTTTTAAAATATGCGAATGTCCACTTATAAATAATTGAGGTGGATTTTTTGAGATTTCTTCTTTAATTCTTTGGTCATATCTATTTGGGTAACCTCCAATATGTGTCATCCAAACAGTTGTTTTTTCAATAGTAAACTTATTATCTAAAGGAAACTCAGTTCTAATTAAAGCATCGTCAATATTGCCATAAACAGCTCTTAAGGGCTTCAGTTTCTTTAGTGTATCTATAACTTCTAATGAGCCAATATCACCTACGTGCCAAACTTCATCGGCTTGTTTTACAAATTTCAATATTTGGTTGTCAATATAACTATGTGTGTCTGAAAGCAATAAAATTTTTTTCATTAGTTGGTAAAATTCTTAAATTGTAAAATGTGTGTATATTTGCAATTGCACAAAAATAGCATTTCAATTGAGATATTTTATTGAATTATCATATAAAGGAACAAATTATCATGGTTGGCAAGTACAACCTAACGCTGTTAGTATTCAAGAATTATTAAATAAAGCACTTACAACTATATTCAGAACTTCTATTAATGTAGTAGGCGCAGGAAGAACTGATACAGGTGTTCATGCAGAACAGTTATTTGCGCATGTAGATTTTGACAAAGCAATTAAAACTGAAAAAATTAGTTATAAATTAAATTCATTATTACCAAATGATATAGTTGTAGAAAAAATAATAAAAACAACTGAAAATGCACATGCACGTTTTGATGCTACAAGTAGAAGTTATGAATATAGAATTTTTTTAGGAAGAAACCCTTTTTTAATTGAGACTACTTTGCAGTTTAATAATAAAAAGTTAAATGTTGTTAAAATGAATGAGGCAGCTAAATTTTTAATAACTTACACTAATTTTCAATGTTTTTCTAAATCTAATTCTAATGTTAAAACCTATACTTGTGTTGTTAGAAGAGCAGAATGGATTCAAAAAGATAAAATGCTAATATTTTACATTACAGCAGATAGGTTTTTAAGAAATATGGTAAGAGCAATTGTTGGTACTTTAATTGAAGTAGGTGAAGGAAAAATAACTATAGAAGATTTTAAAGAAATAATTGAAAGTAAAAATAGGTGTAAAGCAGGTACGTCTGTACCAGCTCAAGGATTATTTTTAACCCAAGTTATATACCCAAAAACAATATTTAAACATGAGTAAAAAAGTTACAGGAGAAGCTTTTGATGCGAAAATATTTAAACGTTTAATGAATTTTGCTTCAAACTATCGTGGACAGTTTTTTGTGGGTACTACTACAGCAATTTTATTATCAGTAGTTTCAATAGCTAAACCTGTTTTATTACAAGAAATTGTAAACACGTACTTTGAAAATAAAGATAAAGAAGGACTTTTGAAGTATGCGTTATTGATGTGTGTTTTTTTAGTAGCCGAAGTTTTAATGCAAGTCATTTTTATTTACAAAGTGAATTGGATAGGTCAGCATATTATTAAAGATATAAGAGTGCAATTACAAAAGCATATGTTGCAATTTAAGAAGGCTTATTTTGATCAATCTTCTGTAGGAAAATTAGTTACTACATTGGTTTCAGATACCGAAACGATAGCGCAGTTTTTTGGGCAAGGATTGTTTATGATTATTAGCGATTTATTAAAAATGATTGTTGTTGCAATTGTAATGGTTTGGATGAATTGGAAGTTAGCGTTAATTGCATTTATAGTACTTCCAATATTAATTTACGCTACTAAACTATTTCAAATTGCTATAAAATCTGCTTTTCAAGATGTTAGATTACAAGTTGCAAACTTAAATGGATTTGTGCAAGAGCGAGTTACGGGAATGAATATAGTTCAGCTTTTTAATCGTGAAAAAATTGAATATAATAACTTTGTAAAAATTAATGAAGAGCATAAAAATGCACATGTAAGAGCCGTTTGGTATTATTCAATATTCTTTCCAATTGCTGAAATTTTATCATCTATTGCGGTTGGTTTACTAGTATGGTATGGCGGTTTAGATATTGTAAATTCAGGAAAAACAAATGTGGGGGAAATTATTGCTTTTATTATGATGGCTCAAATGTTATTTAGACCATTATGGCAAATAGCAGATAAATTTAACACGTTACAAATGGGAATGGTTGCAGGTGATCGGGTTTTTGAAGTGTTAGATACACATAGTCAAATTACTGAAAATGGTGATATTAAAGCTACTTCTTTTAAAGGTGATATTGCTTTTAAAAATGTGCATTTTAGTTATATTGAAGGAGAAGAAGTTTTAAAAGGAATTTCATTTAATGTAAAAGCTGGTGAAACTGTAGCAATTGTTGGAGCAACAGGAGCCGGAAAATCTACTATTATTAATTTGATAAATAGGTTTTATGAAATTGATAAAGGTGAAATATGTATAGATAATCATAACATTGAGCAGTACACTTTACTCTCATTAAGAAAGCAAATTGCAGTAGTTTTACAAGATGTGTTTTTATTTTCAGATTCAATTTTTAAGAATATTATTTTAAGCAACGATTCTATTACTTTGGAAGAAGTAAAAAAAGCAGCTATAGAAATTGGAATTCATGAGTTTATTATGAGTTTACCGGATAATTATCATTACAATGTAAAAGAACGTGGAGCAATGTTATCTTCAGGTCAGCGACAATTAATTGCTTTTTTACGTGCCTATATAAGTAAACCAAGTGTCTTAATTTTAGATGAAGCAACATCTTCCATAGATTCATATTCAGAAAAATTAATTCAAAAAGCAACGGATAAAATAACTCAACATCAAACATCAATAATAATAGCGCATAGATTAACTACGGTTAAAAAAGCTGATAGAATTATTGTAATGGATAAAGGTGAAATTGTAGAACAAGGTTCTCACTTAGAATTATTAAATAAAAATGGCTACTATAAAACGTTGTACAATATGCAATTTATTAATAATGTAGCTTAAGTTTTGTTTACCTGTTTATATATTTAGTTGAATAGTTTTTTGCTAAATACTTGTATATTAATAATGCTGAAAACAGTAACAGAAAACGGATTATTAATTTAAATCGTATCGAATAGTTTCAATTAATTCGTTATTGTTTTTAAACAAAGCAAATTCGCCATCTTTTATATAGGATATTTTTCCAGTTTCTTCTGAAACAATTAAGCAAAGTGCATCAGTTTTTTCGGTAATTCCAATAGCAGCTCTATGGCGTAACCCGAAACGTGATGGGAGACTTTTATTAGATAATGGTAGTATAATTCTTGTGGCAATAATAAAGTTTTCTTTAATAATTATTGCACCATCATGCAACGGACTATTTTTATAAAAAATACTATTTAAAATAGGTTTATTAATTTCTATGTTCATTTTGTCTCCGGTAGATCTTACAAAATCTAGATTATTATTTCGTTCTAAAACTATGAGAACTCCAGTTTTAGTAACTGCCATTTCTTCACAAGCTAAAACAATGGATTCTACATCCATAGTGGTGTGAATTTCAGTTTTTAAAAATGTTAATTGTTTTAAGAAGTTACGCTTGTTTGTGAAATTTGTAGAGCCTAACATTAATAAAAATTTTCGTACTTCAGGCTGAAAAACAATAAGTATAGCTACTGTCTCTTATACACATCT
>SDWL01000176.1 GCA_004195315.1 Lutibacter sp. | reverse complement strand
GTTTTTAAACTTACACAGATTTTAGGATAGTGTCACCTAAGCTTTTTTTATTTGATTTTAAATTTTATTCTTCTACAAGCACCCATTCACCTTTTTGAATTAGTGGTATTGCTTGTTTGTATTTTAATGATTTATTTTCTCCGCTCATTACATTTTTTATGGTAACATGTTCATTTCTACCAACTTTACGTTCTGAACGAATTATAGTTTCAATCACTTGTGGTTGTTGTGTTTGGTTCGTTTGTGAACCTTCAGTTTGACTATTATATTCTTCTTTACTTAACTTAACTTTTTCTCTTTTTTGCTCTCTTGCTTGTGAAACCTGATTTACGGCTTGAGATGGTAATTCTCCTTTAAATAAGAATGACAAAACTTCCTTGTTAACTTTATCAAGCATTCCATTAAATAATTCAAACGATTCAAATTTATAAATTAGAAGAGGATCTTTCTGTTCATAGGTTGCATTTTGAACAGATTGTTTTAACTCATCCATTTGGCGTAAATGATCTTTCCAAGTATCGTCAATAATAGCTAAAGTAATATTCTTTTCAAAATCCGTAACTAATCCTTTACCTTCAGATTCGTATGCTTCTTTTAAATTAGTAACTACTTTTAATTCTTTTGTTCCATCAGTAAAAGGAACTACAATTCGTTCATACTTGTCACCTTGATTTTCATAAACATCTTTAATTACGGGATATGCTGCTTTTGCACTTCTTTCTAGTTTTTCTTTATAATGCTTATAAACTACTTCAAAAAGCTGATCAGTAAGTTCTTGCACAGAAAGAGTTTTAAACTCTTCTTCAGTAAAAGGTGAACTAGTTGAAGAAAAGCGAATTAATTCAAATTCAAAATTTTGATAATCGTTTGTAATTTTATTTTCTCTTACTAATAAGTTACAAGTATCAAAAACCATGTTCACAATATCAACTTGTAAACGGTCTCCGTATAATGCGTGACGGCGACGTTTGTAAATTACTTCACGTTGTGAGTTCATTACATCATCATATTCTAATAAACGTTTACGAACCCCAAAGTTATTTTCTTCAACTTTACGTTGTGCTCTTTCAATAGATTTGGTAATCATAGAATGTTGAATTACTTCACCTTCTTGTAATCCCATTCTATCCATCATTTTTGCTATACGTTCTGAACCGAATAAACGCATTAAGTTATCTTCCAATGAAACATAGAATTGTGATGAACCTGGATCTCCCTGACGACCTGCACGACCACGTAACTGACGGTCTACACGACGAGAATCATGGCGTTCTGTACCAATAATTGCTAAACCACCTGCGGCTTTTACTTCATCAGATAATTTAATATCCGTTCCACGACCTGCCATATTGGTTGCTATAGTAACTATACCAGCATTACCTGCTTGTGCAACAATATCAGCTTCTTTTTTATGCAATTTTGCATTTAATACATTGTGACCAATTTTTCTGATACCCAACATACGACCAAGTAATTCTGAAATTTCTACTGAAGTAGTACCAACTAGAATTGGACGACCTTGCTTTACTAATTTTTCAATTTCATCTATAACGGCATTGTATTTCTCACGTTTTGTTTTAAAAACGAAATCTTCTCTATCATCACGAATTAAAGGAACGTTTGTTGGAATTTCAATAACATCTAATTTATAGATATCCCAAAATTCACCTGCTTCAGTAATAGCTGTACCTGTCATACCCGAAAGTTTGCGGTACATTCTAAAATAATTTTGAAGTGTTACTGTTGCATACGTTTGGGTTGCAGCTTCAATTTTTACATTTTCTTTTGCTTCAATTGCTTGGTGTAAACCGTCTGAATAACGACGACCATCCATAATACGACCAGTTTGCTCATCAACAATTTTAATTTTGTCATCCATGATTACATACTCAATATCCTTTTCAAATAAAGTGTATGCCTTTAATAATTGATTCATGGTGTGAATACGCTCACTTTTTATACTAAAATCACGATATAATTCTTCTTTTTTAGAAGTTTTTTCTTCTGTACTAGTTTCTTCACCATCTATCTGACCAATTTCAGTACTTAAATCTGGTAGAATAAAGAAGTTTTCATCACCATCATCACCTGATAAAAATGTAATTCCTTTATCAGTTAACTCAATTGAGTTATTTTTCTCATCAATTACAAAATATAACTCCTCGTCAATTTTTGGCATTTCACGATTGTTATCTTGCATGTAAACGTTTTCAGTTTTTTGCAATAACTGTCTAATACCTTCTTGACTTAAAAATTTTATTAATGCTTTACTTTTTGGTAATCCTCTATAAACTCGAAGTAATAAAAAGCCAGCTTCTTTTGTATCATCTTCTTTAATTAATTTTTTAACTTCGGCCAAAACTCCTGTTAAATAATTACGTTGAGTTGATACAATTTTATCTACACTAGGTTTTAGTTCATTAAATTCATGACGATCAGCGTTTGCAGTTGCTCCAGAAATTATTAATGGTGTACGTGCATCATCAACTAATACAGAATCCACCTCATCTACAATAGCGTAGTTGTGTGGGCGTTGAACTAAATCGTTTGGAGAATGTGACATATTATCACGTAAATAATCGAAACCAAATTCATTATTTGTACCGTATGTAATATCTGAATTATACGCTTTTCTACGAGCATCAGAATTTGGTTCATGGTGATCTACACAGTCAACACTTAATCCGTGAAATTCAAAAATAGGACCCATCCAAGCAGCATCACGTTTTGCTAAATAATCATTTACGGTTACAACGTGTACTCCTTTACCTGTAAGTGCGTTTAAATAAACAGGTAAAGTTGAAACCAATGTTTTACCTTCACCAGTCATCATTTCGGCAATATTTCCTTTATGTAAAACAGATCCACCAATAAGCTGCACGTCATAATGTATCATGTCCCAAGTAACTTGCTTTCCTTGAGCATCCCATTTGTTAGCCCATGTAGCTTTTTCATTTTCAAGGGTAACATTATCTCTTGTAGCAGAAATTTCACGATCAAAAGGAGTTGCTGTTACTGTAACAGAATCATTTTCTGTAAATCGTTTTGCAGTTTCTTTAATAACAGCAAAAGCTTCAGGCATAATTTCAGTTAGTACCTTTTCTGAAGTTTCATAAGCATCATCAACTAAGGTATCAATCTCAGCATAAATTTCTTCTTTTCTATCTATATTAGCATCCTGAGTTTCTTCTTCTAAATCTTTTATTTTTGAAGTAAATTCATTAGTAGCTTCCGCTATTTTAAGCTTGAAATGATTAGTTTTATCACGTAATTGATCATTTGTTAAGTTTGAAATTTCTTTTTCAAAAGAGTGTGTATTGGTAACAACAGGTTGAAGTAGCTTTAAATCTTTCTTCTTTTTATCTCCTACAAATACTTTAAGAACTGAATTTATAATACTCATAATTAATGTGTCAATTATTTATAGATTACTTATTGTTTGTGTAATCGGTGTTATTATCTAAATAGTAAGCGAATTTAAAATAATTAAATTTTAAAAAGCTTAAAATATGTTTAAATTTTAAGTTAATAAACCAAAAAAAAAGTCTCCAACGAGACTTTTTGTATTTTATTATTTTTTAGTATTCATCCTCATTCCAAAGATAATCATCTTCAGATGGATAATCTGGCCAAATTTCAATTATAGATTCATAATTTTCTTCTTCATCTTCAAGTTCTTGAAGGTTTTCTACAACTTCTAAAGGTGCTCCAGTTCTAATTGCATAATCAATTAATTCATCCTTTGTTGCTGGCCAAGGCGCATCTGATAGATAAGACGCTAATTCTAATGTCCAATACATAATTTTGTAGTATTAAATTTTCTGCAAAAATAATTTTTTTACTCAAATAGTCAAGTTTTTTATTACTTTTTTTTGAATTAATAAGAACTTATGTTAATTTCTCTGGAATCCATTTAATTTCCTGAGCGTTATTTTGAATTGTCAATTTCCGTGCCAGCACAAACAGATAGTCAGAAAGTCTATTTAAATACACTAAAATTTGTGGTTCAATGCTGCTTTCATCACTTAGTTGAGTTGATATACGTTCTGCTCTTCTGCAAATACAGCGAGCAATGTGACAAAATGACACAGTTGTATGGCCACCAGGTAAAATAAAATGACTCATTACGGGTAATTTTTCATTCATTTTATCAATTTCATTTTCTAATAATTCAATGGATTGTATGTTGATTTTTGAAATATTTAATCGCTCTTTTCCATTTTTCAACACTTTTTTTTCTGGTGGAGTTGCTAACATAGACCCAATAGTAAATAATTCATGCTGAATTTTTAGTAAAATTTCAGAAGTATGTGTATCAATTTGTTGATCACGAATTAAACCAATGTATGAATTTAGTTCATCTACTGTACCGTAAGTTTCAATTCGCAAATCATATTTTGGAACTCTAGTTCCTCCAAAAAGTGATGTTTTGCCTTTGTCGCCTGTTTTTGTATAAATTTTCATAGTGTGAATTTAATAATTTTTTTAGTTAAACTCTAATTATAAAATGTTCATTTTCTTGTTCTTTTCTGAAGAAAATGATGCCCCAAAAAAAAGTATCAATGCTAATTGTTACTTTTGGGTGTTTTTTTATTACTAGCCAAGCTTCTTGCATTTCTGATGACCAGTTTATATCATCAAAAATAAAAATAGAATTGTTATGTACGGTTTCTAAACATAAATTAAAATAGTTTAGAGTTGCATCTTTTTGATGATTGCCATCAAAGTAAATTAAATCGAATGTATTGTTAGTTACTGTTAAAGGTAATGTTTCATTAAAATTACCAATAGTTAATTTAATATTTTTGAGTTTAAAAGTATCAAATAATTCTTGTGCAATTGTTGCTGTATTTTTGCATCCTTCAAGTGTGATAATGGTTGATTTGGGATTGCCTATACTGAGTGTTGCAGTTCCTAAACCAACGGAAGTTCCAATTTCTAACATGTTTTTTATTTCAAAATATGCTATAATTCGAATTAAAAAAGCTGATTTTTTAGTATTTATTCCAGCAATTTTAGCAATATCCGCTATTTCCCGTTCGTTATTTTTAAAAACTTTTGAACCACTACCAAAATCAATAACAGTTATACTTTTATTA